>CAYWVJ010000066.1:0-1513 GCA_964461825.1 uncultured Gammaproteobacteria bacterium | reverse complement strand
TGTGCGGAAGGGGCGAGATTCGAACTCGCGAAGAGCGTAAAGCCCTTAGCGGTTTTCAAGACCGCCGCACTAGACCAACTATGCGACCCTTCCTTGGGCGGAGGGTACAGGATTTGAACCTGTGCGAGCCTTGCGGCTCAAGAGTTTAGCGAACTCTCGCTTTGGACCACTCAGCCAACCCTCCGTGGCCTTATTATACCAAGAATGCGCCTCAATCGTTGCTCTCGATAACCCACGCGCGGCCGGAGAAAAGTTCAATGATTCCTTGTTTCCCGGCAAGTTCGTTGCTGATCCCGCGCGTTGCACCCCGTTTTATGGTTTTTTGCCGCACATTGTACAAAAAACCGGTGAGCGAAACCCTTATACTATTTGTATACGGAATAATAGAAACATACCTATAGGACGACCTCTGCACTATTGTTTTCCCGCGGCCGGCAAGACGGATTCTGTTTGTCTCATTTACCAGCGTGCGGGTTCCCGGAAGAAAAAGATTTGCCAGCGTATGGTCAAACCGCGATCCCGACCAGCCGAATACGACCGTATCTCCGCGCGCATGCGTAAGCGCGAGTTCCATATCGGTAAAATTTTTTTTAGCCGGATATCGTTGAACAGACGCAATAGATTTTTTTATAAGGTTGAATTCTTTCTCCGTCGCCGAATCAAAATCTCCGATCGCAATATCCGGCAGGATGCGGTGCGCAAGAAGCCAGTATGCAGCGCGGTCAACGCCGATGATAAAATCCCCCGGCCGGATTTCCGTAAGAAATTTCCGGTGAAGCGTTCCGTTGCCGAAAATAAGCGTCCGCTTTTTCACCTGGCAATTGTAACACCCCACACAAAACCTGCACCAGCGCGCTTCAACGCCGTTGCCGCGCTGCGCATCGTCGCACCGGTGGTAAACACATCATCCACCAGAAATACGCCGAAGTTTTGCAGGTCGCGTGTTGTTTCGGGATTCACGGCAAACATGTTGCGCATATTTTTCAGCCGTTCGTTTCTGTCGTTCATCGAAACCTGCGGTGCACCGTGCCGCACCCTGAAAAGCACGTCCGTCCGCTGGGGAATGATCAACTGGTTTGATACCCAGCCGCCGATTTTTTCCGCCTGATTAAACCTCCGGTAGCGCAACCGCGCCTTATGCAGCGGGATGGGAATAATAACCGTTTGGTCTTCATTTTCGGCCATCGGCAATAATCCGAACAGCGATCTGGGAATATATTCAAGAACCGGCAGCAGCATATCCCACACGAAACGATATTTGATCGAACGGATAAGTTCGCGCATGACGGTTGTGTAGTAGAAAAAACTCGTCAGACCGTCAATCCCGTACCGCGTGGTGCATCGCGCGTGCGTGGCCCCGCCGAACGCAGGGCGATCGCACACCGGACACACGCATTCGTTGGCGGCAATAACGACGACCTGTTTTTTACACGTTTTGCAAAGATACGAACCGATGCTCCCGCATCCGACGCACCGCCTGGGGAAAAGAAAATCAAGAATGTTCACGGGTGGA
>CAYWVJ010000065.1:0-1540 GCA_964461825.1 uncultured Gammaproteobacteria bacterium | reverse complement strand
TCTCTAAAGCAATCAGATCATCCTTCGTGGCAAACCGCGCATTTTGGCGTTTCTCCATGGCAGCAAGATCATCTTTGGTTGTAAACTGCTTGAGATCATGTTTGGTTGCAAATGTGCCTTTAAATGCGTTTTTGAGTTTTATTACATCGGCGTCGGTAATCATGCTCTCACTGTATGGTGTGAACGGTTGTTTGTCAATGGGAGTAAAACGCACTTTTTACTCCCCCGGCGGCAATGAAAACTTTCTTTACGCGAACTCGTTCCGGTTTTTACGGATGGATGGTTGTTCCGTGGAACGATGTTCCGTTAAGCGCTTTCGCAAGATTGTCAAGATGTCTTCCGTTAAGAATTTTTACGCGGACGCCAAGTGTTTGCGCAAGCTGCGACGCGATCGGGTCAAACGGAGCATTTAATCCCGGTGTCCATGTGTCCCCTACGATTTTTCGGTACTGACCCCACGCAATAGCGGTAAGCGGTTTTGCATCAGGATATGCCCTAGGGTCTTTGTCGTACACCTGATCAATATTGGTCATATTAATAACTTCGGCAATTCCGTAATCCTGGCATAACGTGACTGCACAATAGTCCGTGCTCCAGCCGGGTTTCCATCCTGCGGCAATGGCAACGGGTTTATGCACTTTTAAAATAATTTCATAATGTTTGATGATGCGAAGGTCGGCAATGTCGGTAAAAATCGTTCGGATAAACTGGGCATTTAACCGTGTTGCATGTATTCCCAGCCAATCCAGATCCGTGTCGGTTACCGACCCGCGGACGGTTCGGGCGGAATCCCTGTATTCACGCATGATTGTGCCGCCGCCGACCGCAATAAAAAATCTCCGCTTTTTTGCAAAGACCTGGTGACGGATAAATGTATGAAAATCCCTAAGGAATTTGTGGTCAATACCGCCGGGAACAACGAGCGAGCCGCCGAGTGATAAAACGAACGTATCTTTTGTACTATCCATGTCGTTTTCGTATGCTACAGCAGCACAAATCGCGTTGTCAAACGAAAAGCACGAAATATGTTTACTCCCCCGGCGGCGGCGTTGGCGTGGGCGGGATGGGGAATCCGGTGACGTCGAGTGTCGCAATTTTACCGTCAGTTTTCTCATACGCCACCTTGCCGTTGCCGTTCAGATTTCCCACCCATACGGTCCAGCAATTGGACGCGTTTGGATCGGGTATCCCGTTGTTTTTTGCAACCGGTTGAATGGATACTTGTCCGGCATCGTCGACGGCTGAAAATGCATTAGCCGCCGCGTCAAACGTCACGCCGCCGATTGCGTCCGCCAGCCGCGAAATGTAGGCGCTTTCCTGTGCAGTCGCGACCGGTACCTCGCGGCACGCGCGCGCGATCTGCCCCCGCACGTCCGTCCACGCCGTTGATGCGGTTTTGGGCAGAAGTGCAGTGACGGAAAGGGGTTTTCCCGGTTTGACGACGAAGAAATAGTATCCCCCGAGTGCCGCCCAGGCCAGAACTCCCAAAAGAAGAACTATGATCAGAAATTTCTTCACACGACCAGTGTATCACAGATCC
>CAYWVJ010000064.1:0-1562 GCA_964461825.1 uncultured Gammaproteobacteria bacterium | reverse complement strand
CGGTTTGTTTTCATTGCGGCGATGGTTTTTGTATGACGCCGGCGAGTTTTGCCGCGATGACTTCATGGATTTTGGGGTCATAATGGCAGGCAAAAAGCCCCGCCGGGTCCGCGGTACGGGACATAAGTGCGCTGATGTCCGGCGAAGGGTCAACGCACGTGACGCCCTGCACGGCGCAGAGCGTCGTATAGAAGGGTGACGGATTTGACAATTTGCCCGAATCGTAGCTTGGCAGATACACTACAAAAAGCCGTGCGTTAAGCGACCGGACCGCCTCGGCAAATGACTGCAGCAGCTTTCCGCCGCGGTCAGCGTCCCGGCGGTTGTTGCCCTGCAGTATTATCTGTTCGTATAACGCGGCAGCGAAATTTTTCGCAACAAGCCCAAGATAGCTCACGGGTTTTCTGCGAAGCGTATCCGGCGGGGGAAGCGGAATGTTCTTTGGGAGCAGGCCGAACCGCGTCATTTCAAATCTCGGTTTCGCATAATCGCGGAACGCAAGTTTTGTCCGCCAGATATCGTCGTCAAACCAGCCCAAAAGTACGATATCCGGCCGGTAGCGCGGGCCTTCTCGCAATAGTTTCAGGAGTATCTGGTCGGTTCCGTAGCCATGGACGGCCATATTGATGACCTCGGTATTGGCAAGGGTATTTTCAAGGTACGAGGAAAACGTTTGATCGTCCAGCACGCACTCGCCGAACGTGAAGGAATCGCCCAGCGCCAGAATACGGGTTTTTGCGGATTTACCCGGCACAACGTCACGCGACCCGCGGATGCCCTGACTGTTGCTGGTCAGCAGCCGGTTGTTCCAGCGCGGTATTGCAACCCGCGCGTTGGGTTTGAGATCCCATCCCAGAACCGGATCGAACTGGTCAATATCATTCTGTGACGTAACCGCATCGCGCACCTGCTTCCGCCACATAAATTCCCAGAACGCATCGGTATTGGAAAACGGAAGTTCGATCGGCAGAACACGGAGAATAAGCTCGCCGACACCTGCCGCCAGCGCTACCGCGACAACGACGAGCAATATCCGATATACAGTGCGTTGCATCAGTTGACGATCCACCAGTTGAATTCTATATTTTCCGCGTTCGTTTTGGAAATGCCCACGACAAATCCGATGCCGGCTGTTTTTGATACGACGTACGGCACAAGATCGTTCGTCGGCGTTGTCGGTGTGATATAGATAAAGCTATTTTGTGTCACTGCCGGCGTGGAAATAAATGTCTGCGTGGTCTGCGCCGAAATGGTCGCGGTGCCGATAACCTCGTTGCCGCTCAGCGAGCCCGATGCGGAAGCGCCCAGAACCGACGGGTTGGCGATCACCAGCCGCGACGCGGCGAGCGTGCCGGAGAATGTTGCGTTGCCGGTCGCGTCAACCGCGGCAACCGGCAGGCTTTCGGGGCCCACAACCAGCAATTTTCCGAATGTTGAAGAGGGCGATGCCGCAAGACTGACCGTGAGGTCGGTGTCGGGGAGCGGCCGGATCCGGCTTGCAGCCAGTTCCCCGGAAATCTGCAGGTTGCCGCTCACGAATACGTCCCCGCGCGCGGTGATAA
>CAYWVJ010000063.1:0-1692 GCA_964461825.1 uncultured Gammaproteobacteria bacterium | reverse complement strand
AGGAAAGCTTGTTGTTTTTGAAGGCATAAGCGGAACGGGGAAAGAAACGCAGGCGAAACTGCTTAAAGCGTATTTGGCAGAAAAACATATTTCCGCCCGCATTGTTTTTCATCCGACGACCGAAGTAAAACCGATTTTACGGCAGCAGAAAACCGCGGACGATCAGCTTCGCGTACTGGCACACGACAGGGAAAGTGTGGTACAAAAAGTCATCATTCCGGCGCTTACGCGCGGGGAATGGGTGATAAGCCTCCGTAATTTCATGAGCGCGTACGTGTATCAGGGAAACGGGAAATCAGTTCAGGACGTTGATCTTGCGCCTGATTATTTGTTTTATTTTGATCTTGATCCGGAAATTGCCATGAACCGTATTGAAAAAAGAAACGAAGAGAGAGGCGCGTACGAAAAAATTGCATTGCTTCGGGACAAGCGGGAACGATACAGAAAAATCGTAAAAGCTGTTCCGCACGTTACGGTTGACGCGGCAAAGTCCGTTGATATGGTACACAAAAACGTGATTAAATATATTCGCATATGAAACGGGGATTTTTTATCGTGTTTGAAGGCGGCGAGGGAGCGGGAAAGTCCGTGCAGACCCAGCTTCTGGCAAGCCGGCTGCGGCATGAGCAGTTCGACGTATTGGTTACCCGTGAGCCGGGCGGCACGCGCATCGGTGAGCAAATCCGCGCAATCACGCACAATCCGGATAACGTCGATCTGGATCCTTTGGCCGAGGCATACCTGATGGCGGCGTCGCGGGCACAGCACGTCCGCGAAACCATTTTTCCGGCGCTCGAAGACGGAAAAATCGTCATATCCGACCGTTTTGTGGATTCGAGTATTGCGTACCAGGGATACGGACGGGAATTAGGGGAAGACAGTATTGTTGCGATGAACGAACGTGCGGTGAACGGTGCAGCCCCCGATCTTATTATTCTTCTTGATATCCCGCCATCAGTCGGCCACGGACGTTTGGATCGTGAAGGTAAACAAAAAGACAGGCTCGACATGCAGCAGAAAGATTTTTACGAACGCGTGCGCGCAGGATTTTTGACTCTTGCAAAAACGCATGCTTCACGGTATGTTGTTGTAGACGCGACTGCCGACATTGAGAAGGTCGCGTCTATAATTTGGAATGAAGTTACAAGGAAAATTGACCGTTATCGCAGGGCCGATGTTCGCGGGAAAAACCACTAAACTTCTCACGATCTTTTCCGTACTTTCCAATTTGGGCTACAGCATTCTCTGTTTTAAGGCGGAAGCCACAAGTAACGGCGGCATGGGGCATACAAAATCCCATGACGAACGGCCGCTTCCCGTTATTTACATCGACATGAACAAACCGGAAAAAATTCTTGATTACGCGGACGGCATACAAAAGGTTATTATCGACGCCATTCATTTTTTCCCAAAGAAACAATGCGTCAGCGTCGTTACGCAATTGCTCGCAAAAGGAATCGATGTATATGCGAACGGACTTCTCTATGATTACCGGAAAAAAGAATACGGCGCGACGAAAACTCTGATGCGCATGGCAGATGAACGAATCGAACAGTTCAGCATCTGCGTCAAATGCGGCGGAAAGGCGGAACATACCGAGCGGACAGCCGGTTCGACCGAAGTGTCCGTCGGAACCACGGGAAAGAAAACAGCCCATTATATAGCCGTATGCGCCGCCCACCATAAAATTTA
>CAYWVJ010000062.1:0-1825 GCA_964461825.1 uncultured Gammaproteobacteria bacterium | reverse complement strand
GCCGGTTGACTTTTCAAAAAATTTGTTATATACATTACATTATGAGGAGTCAGAAAGGAATAGGAGCGATCGCAGTCGTTGTTATCCTCGCAATTGCAGCAATCGCCGGCGGACTTTTCTACCTGAGCGCGAAGAAATCTTCGTACCCGCCTGCAACATCACCGGAAAGTCAGCAGCAGGCAACCGTAACATCGACAATTCCCGTTAACGATTCATCGGATGCGGCGCTTGATAAGGGTAATGCCGATGTGGAAACGAAGCTGAAGGCAGCGGACTCTGATGCGGTAAATATCGATGCGGGGTTAAACGATAAACAGGGGGATTTGTCGGAATAAACTAAATAAACTATGAGAATGCGAATCTTTGCAGCGCTGTTATTCATTTTCGGATTGGGAGCCGTTCCGGCGTATGCGCAGACGCCTGCGACGAAGGCCGCCGGGCGTTTTGCTACTACCGTAGTGGATAAACTGAAAGAAAAAGCAAACCGCGAAATCGACCGGAGAATTGCGGGGCTTACGCGTCTCATTGAGCTAATTAACCGCATCAAGCGCATTACGGACAGCCAGAAAACGGATCTTACGACGCAGGTGCAGAACCAGATTACGAATCTGCAGGCGCTGAAAACCAAAATCGCGGGGGATACGGATATCGCGACGCTGCGGGCTGACGTGCAGTCGATCGTTAAAGATTACCGCATCTATGCGCTCTTTATCCCGAAGACCTACATCATCGCGAACGCTGACAGATTACTGGATATTGCAGACGAAATGGTACAGATTTCCGGCAGACTGCAGACCCGGATTGATGCGCTCAAATCCGCGGGGAAAGATACAACGCAGATGCAATCGTTCATGACGGACCGCGCCGCGAAAATCGCCGACGCGAAAACCCAGGCGCAGAATGCAATTAACGCCGTGTTGCCGCTTTTGCCCGACGGATATCCGGCCAACAAAACGGCGCTGCAAAATGCCCGTACCATGCTTCAGACTGCGCGGGCAGACCTGCGGGCGGCGCAAAAAGACGCACAGCAGATCCGGCAGCTTCTCGTACAGGCTGGCGTCAACGTGAATGCCAAAATTACCCCGGTCGGGCCAACACCCACCCCCTAAGCAATTCCAGCAATATATTTTTTCATGGTGGACGAAGCACAGGCGGGATCTTCCGTGGCGCCGTACGCGCGACCCGTATAAAATTTTGGTATCCGAGGTGATGCTGCAGCAGACACAGGTTTCGCGCGTACTTCCCAAATACCGGGAATTTATACGAAAATTTCCGACCGTGCACTCGCTTTCGAAAGCCAGTACCGCGGACGTTCTGCGTGTATGGAAGGGGTTGGGGTACAACAGGCGCGCGTTGTATCTTAAGAAAGCGGCAGAAATCGGAAAGTTTCCGAAAAGCGAGAAAAAACTCACTAAATTGCCGGGAGTGGGTACATATACTGCTCGAGCAATTCTTGTGTTCGCTTATGGTAAAGATGTGCCCCTTGTTGATACAAACATCCGGCAAATCATTACGCATTTCTTTTTTGACGGCAAACCGCAGAGGGAAAAAGTCATTTACAGGGCGGCGGAAAAACTGTTGCCGAAAGGAAAGTCCTGGGAGTGGCACCAGGCGCTCATGGATTACGGCGCGCTGGCGCTGCCGCCGGTTCTTCACAAAAAATCCGTTCCGTTTAAAAATTCCAACAGGTTTTTCCGCGGGAGAATTATAGACCGCTTGCGGGAACGCGCCGATGCATTGAAGGACTTTTCGCCGGCCATTATTGACGGCCTTATTAAAGACGGACTAATTGAACGAACCGGCAGTACGTTTTCGTTACCGGGTG
>CAYWVJ010000061.1:0-2101 GCA_964461825.1 uncultured Gammaproteobacteria bacterium | reverse complement strand
TTATTTTACCGTTACGCTTTTGGCGAGATTCCGCGGCATATCCGGATCAAAGCCGCGCTCAAGCGTCAGGTAATATGCCAGAAGCTGGGCAAACGCGACGTTGGGCATGATCGTTGCCTCTTTTGCGTCCTCGACCCTAATAAATTCGTCAAACACCTCGTGCGTCCTGTTCGATACGCCGATAATGTACCCGCCGCGCGCCTTCATTTCCATGGCACCGGCGAGGTTTGCGCCGAACGTTTCGTCATCGGGCAAAAACGCGATGACCGGCGTACCCTTTTCGACGAGCGCCAGCGGACCGTGCTTTAATTCTCCCGCCGCCAGCCCTTCGGCATGGATGTAAGAAATTTCCTTAATTTTGAGCGCAGTTTCCAAAGCAGTCGGGTAGGAAAGTCCGCGGCCGATCGCAAATATGTGCGCTTTGTTTTTGAGTTTTTTTGCCAGCGCCTGAATTTTATCCGTACTTTCTTTGGCAAGTACGGCTTTGAGCGATTTGGTTGCCAACGTCAATACCCGCGCGCCCTGTTCCGGCTTGCCGGCAAGTGCGTACGCGAGCATCGTCAGCTGCGCAAGCATGCCGATAAACGCTTTGGTTGACGCGACCGCTTTTTCCGGACCTGCACCGATGAGCATTTTCGCATCTGCCTCGCGGTACAAGGTGCTGCCCAACACGTTGACGAGCGCTAAAATTTTTGCTCCTTTTGCTTTTGCTTTTTTGACCGATTCCAGTATGTCCATTGTCTCGCCGGACTGCGAAATTGCAACGACAAGACTTCTGTCGGTCAAGAAATCCAGGTGGTACCCGAACTCGCTGGCTATGGCAACGTTCGCATGGCGTTTGGCGATTTTAGAAAAAAGATATTCGCCGGCAACCGCCGCGTATGAAGCCGTCCCGCAGCCGGTAAGGTATACATGCGGCGATTTTCTGATGAGGGCCGACATTTTTTCCGCCTGACCGCTGCCCGATGCCGCAATGTCCGCGACAATACCGGGCTGTTCGTAGATTTCCTTCAGCATAAAATATCGGTATTTTCCTTTCTCCGCCTGTTTGGCGTCCCATTGGATGGTCTGCTTTGTGGGCCGCACACGGTCACCGGTTTTGGCGTTAAAAAGGAGAATGCCGTTTTTCCCGATGATGGCCATCTGGTCGTCTTCAAGGAAATGCACCTGGCGCGTCATCGGTAAAAGCGCCGCAGCGTCGCTTGCCAGAAAATTTTCGCTTTCACCGTAGCCGACGACGAGCGGCGAGCCGTTCCTGGCCGCGATAAGCCGGTGATTTTTGGTGTCCGTGACGATGATGGCGTTGAGACCCTTCATTTCATTGAAGGCCTTCTGGAACGCCTTGGTGAACATCATCGTTTTGGCGTACTCTTCGATAAGGTGGACAACTACTTCTGTATCGGTTTCCGAAACAAATCTGTGCCCCTTTTTCATCAGCATTTTTTTGTACTCCTCGTAATTTTCAAAAATGCCGTTGTGGATGACGGCGATGTTGCCGGTGCAGTCCAGATGCGGGTGCGCGTTAACATCCGTGACGCCGCCGTGGGTTGCCCAGCGCGTATGGCCGAATGCCAGCGTTGAACCGGGCATGTCGGAAACCGTTGCGTTTCCTATTTTTCCGGCTTTTTTCTTAACGCGGATCCCTGCATTGGCCGGTATAACGGGAACACATGCCACGCCCCAGCTGTCGTATCCGCGATATTCCAGACGCTTTAACCCTTCCAGAACGATATCCGCTGCGCCGGTTTTGGAACCGACATACCCAAAAATTCCACACATATGGCCTCCTTGGAGAATGTAAAATTAGAAATGTAAAATTTGAAATTGAAGAAAAAGCGGACTCAAGTGCTGCAAATCATTTCCTATTTGCAACTATCGATGTTGAGTACACCGAGGGGCATCCGCAGATGGTTCCGCCTTTGGCGGTAATTCGCTTGCTCCCTTCCTCGTATCCCCGCCGCAATGCCTGCGCAATGCAGGTGGGGCCACACGCTATCCGTGAACGTTTCCGCTTTTTAATGTACCTCCGTACCCGTATGCTACGCATTCGGCACCGATATGTCAAATTCCGGTTGCGTTTTGCGGATATCCATGGTACAAG
>CAYWVJ010000060.1:0-2380 GCA_964461825.1 uncultured Gammaproteobacteria bacterium | reverse complement strand
GCCTAAATTCCCGTCAACCCACTCCATAATAGCCTCTTCTTCTGCGCGGGCGCGCTTGGTCACAAGATTGTACACATTGGCAGACCAGTTCTGGATCGTCGTATAGCGCACCCGAGCGCCTTTTTTGACGATGATCTCGACAACCGCCGCGTGCAGCGAATCCGTACTGTAAATGGGAGCGGTACACCCCTCGACGTAATGCACGTAACTGCCCTCGTCGGCGATGATGAGCGTCCGCTCAAACTGCCCCATGTTGGCCGCGTTGATGCGGAAATAAGCCTGCAGGGGCAGCTCCACGTGCACGCCGGGCGGCACGTACACAAACGATCCGCCGCTCCAGACTGCGCTGTTTAACGCCGCAAATTTATTGTCCGCGGGCGGAATCACCATACCGAAAAAGCGCCGGACGATATCCGGATGTTCCCGAAGACCCGAATCCATGTCCGAAAATATCACGCCTTTTTTGGAAAGCGCGCTGCGGATGCTTTTGTAGACGACTTCGCTTTCGTACTGCGCGGAAACGCCTGCCAAAAACCGTTTTTCCGCTTCGGGAATGCCGATTTTATCGTACGTCCTGCGGATTTCCCCGGGCAGCGCTTCCCAGGAGCTGACTTTTCCTTTGGTCGGTTTGATGTAGTAGTAAATGTCGTCAAAATTTATGGTTGACAGGTCCCCTCCCCAGACGGGAACCGGTTTCATCTGAAAATACCGCAGCGACCTGAGCCGGAAATCGAGCATCCACGCGGGCTCCTTTTTACGCCAGCTGATTTCCCGGACGACCTGTTCATCCAAACCTTTTTTGGACTTGAACACGTAGTTCTCCGGTTCGTGGAAACCGTATTTATACGGGAAGTTTAGCGTAGCCATGGTCTTCGATATATGTTGATAATTCGGCAGAACCGGATTTTACGATTTTGCCGTTCACCAGAATATGCACGCGGTCGGGCTTCACATATTTAAGTATCCGTTGGTAATGCGTGATGACGATAATGCCCGTCCCTTTTTTTGCCAAAAGCGCAATGCCGCGGGCGACGACTTTCAGCGCATCCACGTCCAGTCCGGTATCGATTTCGTCAAAAATAGCAAATTTCGGCGCTAAAACCAGTGCCTGCAGCATCTCCATTTTCTTTTTCTCGCCGCCCGAGAAACCGTCGTGGATCCCGCGGGTTAAAAACGATCCGTCGATACGGAGTTCTTCCGCATACGTTTTGAGCATCCGCATAAAATCCCCGATGGTCATGGATCCGACGGTTTGTTTGGCCAGTACCGGATTCTGGATCGTCCGTTTCGTTCCGCCCATCGCCGTACGGAGAAGGTTGGTGACGGTTACCCCGGGTACGGCAATCGGCGACTGGAGCGCCAAAAATAATCCCGCCTTCGCCCGCTCTTCCGTAGAAAGATGCGAAATGTTCTTCTTATTGAGCATGATTATTCCCGTTGCGTGATATGCCGGATGCGCAAGAAGTGCATACGCCAAAGTGGATTTGCCGCTGCCGTTTGGCCCCATGACCGCGTGCACCTCGCCCCCGCGGACCTTCAAGGATAATCCTTGTAGGATTTTTTTCTGCGCAATTGAGACTGTCAGGTTAGAGATGGTCAGCAACATGGTCGTTCTTCCCCATAAATACCTCTGTTGTCCCGTGCATCCGGAACATGAAATACTCGTGAGTCATAAATACCTTCATTTTGAAAAACCGTTCGACATCCGCGCGCTGCGTCGTATGCGTAAGAAGCGCTTTCCGTTTCTCGTCCGCATGCTCCGCAATATCTATGACCGTCGTGATTTTTTTATCGTCCATACCGCGCCATGGCTTGCCGAAGGACTCGGCGGGGAGAATTTTCTTTTTCACGGCAAACGACACGGTGCTCGCCGGCATGCTCGCGTAGTAAAGCTTCGGGAATATCTGTGCCGTGGGTTCCTGATCCTTCAGCTGTTCCTCGATCCACCGTGCATATTTCTGGAACGCGAACGTTGCGGCAAACGATAACGCGATGTGATCCGGGTGATTGCTGATTCCGGTGGTATCGGCGGTAATGACCGCGTCCGGCACGACCTCACGCATTTTTTGGTACAACACGTCTTCGATATCCCCCGGCGTTCTGGTTGAAAGCGTCCCGTCTTTGTAGCCCAAAAACGTAATTGCGCGGATACCCAGAACCGTTCCGGCGGCTTCAAGTTCCTTCTGCCGGATCTCGCCGAGATTGCCCGCCGGGTCAACCGGTCCCCACTGACCCGCCTCTCCGCGCGTCGCGGTTATAAGGTCAACGCGCCAGCCGGCAGCCGCGTATTTCGCAATCGTGCCGCCCGCCATGAAGCTCTCATCGTCCGGGTGTGCGGCGATAACCAATAAGTGGTGCATCGTCTTCCAATACTACCATA
>CAYWVJ010000059.1:0-2607 GCA_964461825.1 uncultured Gammaproteobacteria bacterium | reverse complement strand
GTCACGGTCGTTTCGCATCCGCTGCTTGAGCATTCGCTGACGATACTGCGCGATAAAAACACCAAAACCGGGGAATTCCGCAAACACGCAGGTATCGTTTCCAAAATCCTCGTTATTGAAGCCGCGAAATCGTTGGATCTGGCGGCTAAAACCGTTGCAACGCCGCTGGCTCCGCAGCAGGGAAAAAAACTTAAAGATGCCGTTATCGTCGTGCCGGTTCTGCGCGCAGGGCTCGCGATGCTTTTTGCGCTGCAGGATTTTCTGCCGGAATCAGCAGTCGGTTTTATTGGACTGGAGCGCGATGAGAAAACGGCAATAGCAAGGCATTATTATCAAAAATTCCCAAAACATTTACGTACGTCCGTCGTTCTGGTCGTCGATCCGATGCTGGCAACCGGAGGGTCGTTCGATGACACGCTTGCGGCGCTCAAAAAGAAGGGTGCCGGACGCCTGATTGCCGTTTCGGTCGTTTCCGCACCCGAGGGGCTCACCCGTCTGACACGGGCGCACCCCGATGTGCCGATTATAACTGCGGCTGTTGATACCCGGCTCAACGATAACGCGTACATCGTACCGGGACTGGGTGATTTCGGCGACAGGTATTTCGGTACGTAGGTGTTGACGGAATAGCTATTTTTTGCTATCTTAAACCATGCCCCCGACAAAGTTTATTTTCGTTTCCGGCGGCGTGATATCAGGCCTTGGCAAGGGCATTACGACCGCCTCGATTGCGCTGCTTCTCCAAAACCGCGGATACAGGATTACGCCGGTCAAGTGTGAAAACTACCTCAATATGGACGCGGGGCTCATAAATCCCATCGAGCACGGCGATCCGTTTTTGTGCGATGACGGCACCGAAGCCGACATGGACATGGGCACGTACGAGAAATTCCTCGGTAAAAACATGTACCGGCACAATTTCGTGACCATGGGGCAGATTTACCAGGCGGTCATCGAACGCGAGCGCAATTTCGGCTACGAAGGGGAGGACGTTGAGGCAATCCCGCACGTCACTGACGAGATAATTAAACGCATCAAAGCGGCAGGCGAGAAAGAAAACGCGGACGCGGTCGTCGTGGAACTGGGCGGAACTGCCGGCGAGTACCAAAACGCGCTCTATTACGAAGCGTCGCGGATTTTGTCGCGAAAAAAAGGCAATACGGTCATCCACGTACACGTGTCGTACCTTCCCACGCCCAGCCATCTGGGAGAGCCGAAAACCAAACCGACCCAGCTTTCGGTTCGCACCCTCAATTCCATGGGCATCCAGCCCGATTTCATCGTGACGCGGGCGGAAAAACCCATGGATGCGCGCCGGCGCGCCCGGTTTGCGCTGTTTTGCAACGTCGAACCGGAGAACGTCATCGACAGCGTGGATCTGCCGAGCGCATACGAAACGCCGCTGTATCTTGCAAAACAAAAACTCGACGAGAAAATTCTTTCGCTGCTGGGGCTTCCGCTCAAAAAACTCGACATTTCCGCGTGGGACAAAATGGTGCGTACCATCGAGGCAAAGAAGCCGTCGCATAAAACAATCGCAATCGTCGGCAAATATTTTGCCACCGGCGAATACCAGCTGCGCGATTCGTACGCGGCGCTTATGGACGCGATCGATC
Source organism: uncultured Gammaproteobacteria bacterium (assembly GCA_964461825.1). Classification (GTDB taxonomy): domain Bacteria; phylum Patescibacteriota; class Microgenomatia; order UBA10105; family UBA927; genus XYB1-FULL-47-11. The sequence goes on along the minus strand of CAYWVJ010000059.1, from coordinate 991 downwards.
ACGCAGCATGGGCGCAGGGCGTTGGGGTTTCGGTCAAATGGATACAAGCGGAAAAACTGGAAAAGGACGGGGTTGCGGATCTGTCCGGCGCAGACGGTATTATCGTTCCCATCGGATGGGGGCCGCGCGGCGTCGAAGGAAAAATCGCGGCAATTAACTACGCGCGCGTCAATAAAATTCCGTATCTGGGCCTGTGTTACGGCATGCAGCTGGCCGTCGTCGAGTACGCGCGCAATGTGCTGGGCTTAACCGGCGCAAATACGCTGGAAGTTGACAGCGACACGAGCCACCCGGTCATCCACATGATCAAAGGTCAGGACGAAATTCTCAAACGCCGCGCCTACGGCGGTACCATGCGGTTAGGCCGTTGGGAGTGCCGGGTCAAAGAAGGCTCGATCGCCGATGCTGCTTACCGCAAATACAAAGGCTACGATACGCCGGGCAAAAACGTCGTCGGTGAGCGGCACCGGCACCGGTATGAGTTCAACGATGCGTACGCAAAACAGTTTGAAGCCGCGGGGCTTGCGATTGTCGGCAGGTCGGTTATCGAGAACCTCGCGGAAATCATCGAACTGCCGCAGTCCGTCCACCCGTTCTTCCTGGGCACGCAGTACCACCCCGAATACCGCAGCCGGCCGCTTACCCCGCACCCGCTGTTCCTTGAGTACGTCGCGTCTCTGTAGTATACTTAGTGTTCTATGGCAAATACGGCGAAATGGAACGATGTAGCTTTCCGCGTCGGCGATACCGTGCGCGTGCATTATAAACTCATCGAACACGAGAAAGTCGCGGGAAAAACCAAGCGCGAGGTCAAAGAGGAAACGCGCGAGCGAACCCAGGTGTTTGAGGGCATCGTCATTGCAATCAAAGGCAGCGGTGCAAACTCGATGGTTACGGTGCGAAGAATCGGTGCGGGCGCGGTCGGCGTTGAGCGGATTTTTCCTTTAATAAGTCCGTGGATTAAAAAATTCGACGTTAAAAAGAAAGGCGA
>CAYWVJ010000058.1:0-2712 GCA_964461825.1 uncultured Gammaproteobacteria bacterium | reverse complement strand
ACAGTACGCCGCGGTGTCTTATTCCGGAAACCGAAGATATGTGTCCGTATTCGTGTCCTGCCAACGGCTACGCTAACTGCCAGCCCGGCCCTGATAAAAATCGAACGTGCTCGGCAGACGCTATGGCGTGGTATAAAGCCAATTGTCCGGATTTTAAGGGCGGGGCGATGTAAAAAATTCCTTCATGGTCAAGGGAATCTGATTGGCTAGATCCGTTGCGTTAAAATAGGGACCCACTTTTTCAAACAATTCGTCGCCGGCTTTTTTGTTGATAAAGCTCCCTGCAATCGTTGCCAAAAACGGATCATTTTTGCAGGCCAGGGCCGCAATAAGACCGGCCAGCACATCCCCGGTACCGCCTTTGGTCATGCCGGGATTGCCGCCCGCAATGGCCCTCGTCTCGTGTCCGTCAGACGCAATATCCACGTCACCTTTTTCCAAAACAATGCATGCGTATGCTTTTGCCACCGCAGTAATATTCTGTTTTCCGAACAGGCGTTCGTATTCTCCGTGGTGCGGCGTCAGAATTGCATTGCCGGGCGTAAGCGACACGTCCATCATCTGCAAACTTCCCGCATCGATGATCCATTGTTTGTGCGGATACTTCCTAAGTAACGAATTGGTGATCGTTTCGGTGTCGCGGTCGCGCGTCATGCCCGGGCCGATAAGAATCGCGTCGTCCTCGTCAATATAGGCATCGATGTCGCTTCGGGGAATGACGATGCCGCTGCGGAACTCCTTTTTCACGAGCGCGTTATTTTCCGGCACCGACGAGTAGTGCACGAGGTCGACAATCCGCGACGCAACCTCCAATGCCCACAGACTCGCGGCGTGGAAAAGATGCGATCCGCCGATAACCAGCAGCCGGCCGTTCTGGCCTTTATGACTCCCCTTTTTCGGGACAAAGAGCGATTGTAGATCGTCACGCGTTACTGTGTTCATACGGTAATAATCGTAATATCTTTCGGAAGCATCCTGATTATATCGCGGTCGGCGCAGGTCACGATAGTCTGCTGATTGCCAAAGGAGGGAATGACGTTCGTCCGGTGCTCACGGTCAAGCTCAGAAAAAATATCGTCAAGAAGCAGAATAGGACGTTCTCCTGTTTTTCTTTCGATGTAGGATACTTCCGCGCGCTTGAGCCATAGAATCGCAAGCCGCTGCTCGCCGCGGCTGCCGTACTTGGAAAGGTCGAGGTCATCGGTCATAACCCGGAAATCGTCCCTGTGGGGTCCGACCAGCGTTGCCTTTGCCGCAATTTCTTCCTCTTTGTACTGGGCAAGTCTCGTATCCGAAATGACGCTTTTGTCATACTCGATGCGGTACGTACCCGTCTGGTTTATAAAATCAATAAACGCTGCGCGTACGTCGGTCACGTAGCCTCCTGCGCTGACAAGAAGCTGGTTCCAAAACAGCAGTTGGTGGCGGTGTGCTTTTCCCTCATTCACGAGTTCCAGAAGCTTATTGCGCTGCCGTAAACCCCGCTCGTAGGAGTTCAGGTTCCGCCTGTATTCGCGGTCCACCTGGATAAGTACGCCGTCAAGATATTTTCTGCGGATCGACGGACTGTCGGTAATAAGTTCCAGATGTTCCGGCCAGAAAAGTACGGCGCGAAGCTTCCCGACAAAATCAATCTGGCGCCGGGCAACGCCGTTGACCAGATATTTTTTTACGTCATCCGACATGCGGATTTCCAGCGACTGAACGTCTTCGTCAGACGTCCGGCATCTGATGTCCGCCATCTGACTGTCCCACCGGATGCATTCGCGGTCGTGCTCGGCGCGGAAACTTTTTCCCGTGGCAACCATCATGACGGCCTCAAGCATGTTCGTTTTTCCCGCGGCATTGGGGCCGACGATAAGTGTCGTGCGGGGAGAAAACGTAAACGTCCGTTTCGCGTAACTTCGGAACGCCTGCAGGGTAAGTTCAGTCAAAATCATGCGCCTTCAGGGATGAATTGTCGTACCGTGAAATGAGCTGCCGTCGAGTGCTTTCGCGAGGTTTTCTAAATTTCTTCCGTTGAGAATTTTAACCGTCACGCCGAGATCTTGTGCCAATCGCGAGGCAATGGGATCAAACGGTAAATTCATTCCCGGAATCCACTGGTCGCCCGTCAATTTACGATATTCCGCCCACGACGTATCAACCAGAGGCGTGGCGTCTTTGTATTTTCGCGGATCCTTGGTATAGACCTGGTCGATGTTCGTCAGATTAATAACGTTCTGGACGCCGTAATCCTGGCAAAGTACCACTGCATCGTAATCCGTACTCCACCCGGGTTTCCAGCCGGCAGCGATGGCCACCGGTTTGTCGATTTTGAGAATAATTTCGTAATGTTTGATAACGCGCGGATCCGCAATATCCTGAAAAATCGTGCGTACCAGTTGTGCGTTTAGCCTCGTCGAATGAATACCAAGCCAGTCAACGTCGGCTGCGGAAAGCGCACTTCCGCGGACTTTCTGCCCTGCGTCAATATAATGGCGTGCCACTGCCCCGCCGCCGACGACAATAAAAAATCTCCGCTTTTTTGCGGAGACTTCATGGCGGATAAATGTATGAAACGTATCAAGAAATTTCGTATCAATACCGTCGGGAACGACAAGCGAACCTCCCAGCGACAGGACAAATCTGTTTTGGTCATCCATCATTTCTATAACGCGTTTTTGGCGTGTATCCTCTATCTTACGGCTCCAAACTGATATTTGTCAAACC
>CAYWVJ010000057.1:0-2978 GCA_964461825.1 uncultured Gammaproteobacteria bacterium | reverse complement strand
TCATGGTTTCGGCGTGGCTGAGGGAGATGCGGGTTTGGCGGGTGCGGCAGTGGGCGCGCCGGTTATGTTACCGATATCCAATATGCGGGCGGCGCTTACCCTGTTAGTTGTTTTGGATGTCAGCGTGCCCAGTACGTGCACCGTATCGCCGGCGGCGAATTTGGAAAATGCCCCTTTGGCCGTGCCGTTTACCGCGTCCCACGAAATGTTTTTCGTCGTCGTTTCAACGTCAACGGTGTACGACTGGCCGGTTTCGGTTGCAACCGTAATCGAATAATCCTTTTTGTTTACGTCGGTGATGACGCCGGAAAAGCGGAACGGAAGCGGCCCCTGGATAAATATGAATTTTGCCTTGAGAAGTTCGAGGTTGGCGTCGTAGTCCCCAAATACGACCACGGCGTCGCCCTTGGCAAGATCGTCCGTTGTGAGCGTTGTCCGTTTTCCTTTCAGCACTTGTGCCACTTTTACGTTGTCGGCCAGCTCTACCTTGACGTCTTTGGTAGCCGTTTCAACGGTGATGGTGGAAACGGACGTGGTTTTTACGGTGCCGTACAGCGCCCTCTTTTGCGACTGTGAAAGCTGCGTTGCGGCAGACGCCAGACGGTCTTTGAGCGTGTCGAGCTGTTGGCCGCCGGCAGACGGCGTGGCGGTTGCCGCCCAGACAGACGTCGTAAGCATCAAAGCCGCGGCTATGACGAAAAGCGTTTTCATAATTGTTCCTGCGTATAATACACGGTAACCGTTGCAGCAAATGTTTTTTTGGCGCTGTATGCGGTTACCGTAAGATCGTTTTTCCCTTCAGCCAGCGTTACGTTTCCGGCGAACGTGCCGTCGCTTTTTGCTGTGACAACTGACTCATCCAGTGGGCCTGCAATAACCACCGTTGCGCCGGCTGGCGCAGAACCCGATACGAGAAGATCCCGTGACGACTCAATGTTTTCGGAAAGCGGACTTCCGATCGTCACGTCGTTTTGTTTGGCGGCCGGCGTGGGCGTCGGCTGATTTTTTTGCGTCGAAAGAAACGACAGTTCCGGAAGGCGGACCGCAGGCAGCAGTTTGAGAATATTCGGTCCGACGAGCAGAAGTCCCGTAATAAGAAGTCCGATGCCGAATCCGATGATAGTTGCCAGCAGTGCGTCTTTGTTCATGAGAGTGTTGCTTAGAATAGCTAAATCTGGTATAAAATGCAAGAGAGATGGATATATCATTTGTAAAACATGCACTGAAACTGAAAGGGAAACACGCGCTGGCGCTTGTTGATGATACGGTAACGGTTGCGGGACGCGCGGGCGAGGATGAATTCCGCATTGACGGCGCGGGAGAATACGAAGTGAAAGGCGTAAGCGTCATAGGGCACGCGATTGCCGGCGCCACGGTGTACCGGATTGAACTGGAAGGCGTGTCCGTTGTATATTTCCAGGGCGTCGGGCGGCCGCTTACGACAGCGGAACTTGACCAGCTGGACGGCGTTGACGTCGTTTGTCTTCCCGCCAACGATAACGGGCTGGCAATCGTCAAGGAGCTGGAACCGGTCATCGTCATTCCGGTCGGGGATGCGGCGTATTTTTGCAAGGAGCTGGGAAAAGACAACGTATCGCCGCAGCCGAAACTTTCCGTTGCAAAGGACAAACTCCCTGAAGCGTTACAGGTTGTGGTGCTTTCATGAATACCAATCCGCGCGTTCCTCCGCATGACGATATGGCCGAACAATCGGTCCTGGGCGCAATTCTTATCGACCGCGACGCGATGATCGAAGTTGCCGAGTTTTTGCGTCCTGAGCATTTTTACGCCGACGCCCACGCAGCGGTATTTTCCGCGATGCTTACGCTCTACGAAGCGCACGAGCCGCTCGACGTCGTTTCCGTTGCGGCAGAGCTTAAGAAAGAAGGAACGCTCAAATCGGCAGGGGGCGCGTCTGCGGTTCGCGATCTACTTAACGCCGTACCCACGTCTGCGCACGCAAAAAAATACGCGCGCATCATCACGGAGAATTTCACCAAACGCCGGCTCGTGGAACTCGGCGCGCGCGTTACCGAACTCGCGTTTCAGGAAGAAGGAGACGTCAAAGAAATCCTTGATGCCGCGGAAACCGAAATGTTTGCCATCTCGCAGGCGGCGACGCGCCGGGATTTTATCCCGATAAAAGACGCACTCGCGGCGTCGTTCGACCGGCTGGATGAACTGCACAAAAAAGCAGGAGGTCTGCGTGGCGTGTCGACGGGATTTCCCGATCTCGACTTTAAGCTCGCGGGCATGCAGGACGCGAATCTTCTCATTTTGGCCGCGCGTCCCGGCACCGGCAAAACGGCGATGATATTAAACATTGCGCAGTACGTCGCGGTAAAAGAGAAAACGCCGGTTGGGATATTTTCGCTCGAAATGAGCAAGGAAGAACTGGTGGACCGTCTTCTCGTGGCGCAGGCGGACATCGACGCGTGGAAACTCAAAACGGGAAAATTGACCGATGACGATTTTACGCGGCTTTCCGAAGCGATGGGCGAGCTTGCCGAGGCGCCGCTCTACATCGACGACACGCCGGGTTTAAATATTCTGGAAATGCGTACGAAAGCGCGCCGGCTTCAGGTGGAACACGGCATTAAACTTATTATCGTTGACTATCTGCAGCTTGCGGATTCGGGCCGCAAATTTGATAACCGCGTACAGGAAGTGTCCGTTATTTCCCAGAGCCTCAAAAATCTCGCCCGAGAACTTCGGCTTCCGGTGCTCGCCTGTTCACAGCTGTCGCGGGCTGTTGAGGCACGCGGCACAAAAGTGCCGGAGCTTTCGGACCTGCGGGAATCAGGTTCCATTGAACAGGACGCCGACGTCGTCATGTTTTTGTACCGCGAAGAGCAGGATCAGCGGGAGTGGGGAGAACAAATTCCCACGAAATTGCGCATAGCCAAACACCGCAACGGGCCTTTGGGCGAAGTTGACCTTATCTTCCGCGGTGACCGCATCCGTTTCTACGGCATTGA
>CAYWVJ010000056.1:1179-3424 GCA_964461825.1 uncultured Gammaproteobacteria bacterium | reverse complement strand
GTAAATCCTATTCCCTGTGCGTATGCCTGTTTCGGGACAAATCCGAGCGATTGGCCGGTGTCGCGAATCCATAATGCCAGATCTGCCGGCGGGTTTGCATACATGGCTGTTATAGCGCCGCCGATCATCGCGATTGCGCTCTTGCCGTAGTAGAAACTGCTTTGCGGGTTGGTGCTGCAGCCGGTGGTCATGCAGACGATTCCGCCGGCGAGAAGCGCCTGTGTGTTTACCGTATAAATCTCTTTGTTCGTTTTTCCTGCTTGCGCTGCTTCGTCAACGGTTTTGCCGATATCTTCCGCGCTCGGTAACGGATTAAATTGAACCTGGGTTTGTGCCTTCGCCGTTGGGGCGAATGAAAGACCGAGAACGGTGATAAACAGGATGGCCGCAACGCCGAGGCGCTTCATATAACCAGTATGGGAGAATTCGCAATCGAAGTCAATTACCGTTTTCGTAATCGGTTTTTCCTGTATTTGTCGATAGCGGTTTTTGTCGTCATCCAGAAGCGTTTTTCTTTGTGAGCCTCTATTTTCCCGTATCGAGCAAGCAGATTTAAATATTTCTGAGAATAGTTCGTCTTGTTGGCAATAGCGGAAAGCGGGAGATATTTCTCTGTACTTTTTGTGGTTGGCATAAGAACCTTTAGGTACATGTTTAGCGACCGTTCAACGGATTGGGCAATAAACCGAACGAGGGGAGTTTTATTGTCATGATCTGCCGATGAAAGTGCCCGGTAATATTTTTTCCGGTCATTTTTTAATATCACTGCAAGCGGATACCCATGATGCATCAGTATGAGATTCATAATAAGCCGGGCGGTGCGGCCGTTTCCGTCGCCAAACGGATGAATAAACACAATCTTATGATGGATACTAGCAGCCAGTTCTATCGGGTGTAATTTTTTTTCATTATCCCGCCACCAACGGATGAGATTCTCCATCAGTGACCGGATTTCATGAGCTTCCGGGGGACGGTGATCGGAACCGGTAATCATAACATTGACCGATCGGTATGCTCCCGCTTCTTCCCGTTCTGTTTCCCGAACGACGAGTTTATGAATAGAGCGGATGAATATCTGAGAAATCGTTTGCTGTACGTTTCGGTCAACAACGTCAAAAAGATAGTTGAGTGCGTCGTAATGGTCTTTGGCCTCTAAGTGATCTTTCAGCGGTTTTCCTTTAATGGTCAACCCATCTTGAATAACCCAGGCCGTCTCTTTGAGTGTGAGAGAGTTACCCTCAATTGCATTGGAGTTGTATGTCATTTCAATAGCAAATTGCTGCTTGAGTTTGGCAATTACCGTGGGTGGCAAAGGGCGAAGGGAATTTAATCTCCGCAATTTCTCGTCAATCCGAATCACAAGTAGAGGGTCTAGTTTTTTAATATGGTATAGCATAATAATCTATTTATACCATATTAACGTTCGTATTGCAACCTATTGCTACGAACCGGGGACCGTAAATTTCGTCACGTCAACGCCGGTGACGGCTTTGATGGTAAGGAGAATAAGGTACGACGCGACAATGACCACGGTGCCGATAATGGCGTACGTCAGCGTTCCCCGCGCTTTTTCCAGTTTTTTCTGGTCGCCGCCGGAAAAAAGGAAGTTGAAGCCGCCGACGACGAACATGACAAACACCGCAACGCCCACAAGCGCGGTGAGAGCCTGGACAACACTGCTGAAGAGTCCCTCAAGACATTTGAAAGTGGCAACGTCCTGTCCACCGGGAACATTTGCGAAGCATCCAGTCCAAGCAGCCATGAGATAATTATGCGTCAATGCAAGACGTGCGTCAATGCGTCAGCGCCTGAGTAAATTTATGGAGGAGAACACCAACGTAATGCAATTGATTCTCAAGATTTGTTTGTTCTTCATGAGAAATGTACTTCAGATCACTGGCAAGCTGAATGTAATATTCAACTTCTATTAAAGATCCTTTACTGATTGATAAAAATTGCAAAAATTCTTTCCTTGACGACCGCGCATGACCTTCAACAATGTTTGCAGCGACAGAGACCGCAGCTCTTCTTATTTGACTTGTTAATGCAAAAAGCTCATCTTTTGGAAATTTGCGAGTAATTTTATAAACAAGGAGAACGAGTTTGTGGGATTGTTGCCAAATGAGTAAACGTCGAAATCCTACTTCACTTGTCATGCATGTCTTGCATCGGCGCGTTATCGCATTTTAATAGGGTTTAGGGAAGGAGAGCGTGCCGCCGATGATGGAGACGCCAAGGAAATTTT
>CAYWVJ010000056.1:0-1079 GCA_964461825.1 uncultured Gammaproteobacteria bacterium | reverse complement strand
TAGGGTTTAGGGAAGGAGAGCGTGCCGCCGATGATGGAGACGCCAAGGAAATTTTGCACTAAGAGCATAATCGCCCACGCGGCGCCTACGATAATAAGCCCGACAATCGCGTGCGTGATTTTATTTCTGGCTGCTTCCATGCCGGCTTTGTCCCCGCCCGAAGTAATCCACTGGATGCCGCCCAGGATGAGGTAGAAAAACGCAAGGAGTGCGGCGATGATAAGCAGCGTGCCCACGCCTGCGGAGATAAGCTGCCCCACGTCGCTGATTTTTATGTTCGTCGGCTGATTGATCGTTATCTGCGGTTCTGCTGCAAATACCATAAATGCTCCTTCCATCATTCTATTTGGTGATGCTCGGAATTGTCAAGGCCGTCAAGTCCATGCCGAAAAAACGCGCAACAAGGGACATAATTGCGTAGGATGCAGCGACGATGATAACGCCCATAATGGCGTTGATGATTCGGTCGCGGGCAGTCTGCAGTTTCTGTTTGTCGCCGCCGGCAGTTACCCACGCGATGCCGCCCAACAGGAGCTCCATGAACGTGAGCAGAAATCCCGCAATAAACAATGCGCCGACGAGATTGCCGATGAGTTTTCCGATTGCGGCTCCGCCGCTGTTGGGATTCGGGTTGTTGCCGCCGCCGATAATCGGCGGGAGAACGGGATTCCGTATTTGTGCAAGGAGTGTGTTCATTGGAGTTTTAGTTGCTGGATAAGTTGCCCGGGGTTGGTAATGAGAATGTCATAGCCGAAGAACTGTCCGGTGACCGCAAGAATTGCCCACGCGCCGACGACGATGATAAGCCCCATAAATCCGTGCGTGAGACGGTCTTTTGCTCCCTGCAGTTTTTTTGCATCCCCGCCGGAGGAAATCCACTCGTAGCTGCCGAAGAGAAGTTCAAACAAAAACCAGATGCTCGCCGCAACGGTGAGGAACCCCACAACCGCGGATATAACGTTAGTGATTTTTTGGAGCGCGGTTACCGCTCCGGCCTGGCCGCCGAATTTAATGTTGCCGAACGGCCCTAAACCGCCGCCGCCGATGTTACCGATATTTTGTCCGCCGGATGCCATACG
>CAYWVJ010000055.1:0-3540 GCA_964461825.1 uncultured Gammaproteobacteria bacterium | reverse complement strand
CCCGCATCCGACGCACCGCCTGGGGAAAAGAAAATCAAGAATGTTCACGGGTGGAGACGGAGAGTAATGAGCTCTCGTCCAGCACAACGCTGCTAACACATCGACAGGCATGGTCAATCTTTGGTGTCGTTATCCCTTATCCGATTGACAGGAAAAGAATAACCGAGATGTATTGTACTTCGCGACAAAGGAACATCAAACCTTCGTCACTGCATCACGGCTGTGTTTACGCCTCAAAAACCCCACCGAGAAAAGATTTAAGAGACGGCTTTAGACATACAACACTGGTCGTGCGTATGCGAAAGCTGCTTGTCGGTTAGACATAGCATTTAGTTTTTGATATGTGTTTTACGACTCTGTATCAAAGTCGGCCTGCAGTGTTAAGGAGCGTTAAACTGTCGAATCTTGTACGTCCCCTTACTTTACCTTCCCCCGGTATTCCCGCTCGAGCTCGCGTTTTTGGTCTTCGCGGCGCTTTGATTCACGTTTTTCGTATTCCCGTTTGCCGCGCGCCAGGCCGATCTCAAGCTTAACCAGGGGGCCTTTAGTATACCAGGAAAGGGGCACGAGGGTCAAATTGGCTCCATCCAGTTTAGACTTAAAATGAATGATTTCAGCCTTATGCAGCAGGATTTTCCGGGTGCGCGTGGGGTCGTAGCCTTCGGGGCGCGCATACACGTACGGAAAAATCTGCGCATTAACGAGGTATGCTTCGGAGCCGATTAGCCGCACAAACGATCCTTCGAGTTTCGCGTGGCCGCCTTTTATTGATTTTACCTCGGCGCCCGTAAGATTTACCCCCGCCTCAATGCGCTCAAGTATCGTATAGTCAAACGTTGCTTTTTTGTTAAAAATTTTCATTTGAGTGGTATCGTGAAAATCTTTCCGGAAGCCAAAAGGTAGATTTTTTTCTGCTCCTCGGATACCGCCATTGCCGTCGGCGATACATCGCTCGTCCAGACGTACTGCGCTGCGTACGTCCCGTCTTTGGTTAGGACGACCACGCGTTTATTGTTTTGATCCAGAACATATAAATTATTGACAACATCGTTTGTGTACAGTATGAGGCTGTCGCCGAAAGCCGGATCCACGCCCTGCGGCAGAAACGTATCCTCTTTCCCTGCGGTAAACTTCCACAGTTTTCCGTTTGCGCTCCCGAGCCAGACCGATCCGTCAATCGCAAGCGACGTTGTTTTGGAAAGATCTGGCAGCGTATCGGGGTTCAAATATTCGCGCAGTTCGGAAAATCCCTGCCGGCCGGCCGGCGTGCCGCTTTCCGTAGCTACGTATTTCCAGATCCGGCTTTTTGCCGTATCCAAAAGATACAAGTTGCCGCCGTACGAAACCATCGACCGGATGACCCCCCACTGCGCATCTTTGGAAATGACCGCAGGCACGGTTTTTTTATCCGACAGGCGAATCATGTTGACGCCGCCGTCAACCAGAACGTATAGATTGTCGGCGCGCAGCGCAACGGACGAAAGCCCGCCAAACGCCGCGCCGCCGCCTGCTACCTGCGCATTTTTACTGGTCACGTCAAGCACGTACACCGTCTGCGTCGTTTCGTCAACCAAACCCATGGTCGTACCGTCCAATCCAAAAAAACCAACGGTCGCGCCTTTTTTCACGAGCGCCGCATCGAAAAAAAGTTCTGGATTCGCTTTCACTATCTGCATGCTCTGCGTAAGGTTGTCGTTGACGAGCCGTAAAAGATCTGCAATTTGTCTGCCTGCCACCGACCGCGGCGGTATGGTTTTCGCAAGCGATTCGAGTGCTTGTTTTGCGCTGACGAGCCGCTCGCGCCCTTTTACCGGATTAAGCGGAATAAGCGCAACGCCCTCGGTAAACGTACGGCGCGCCTCGGTAAATGCCGCGGCTGCCTGCGGACTCATGCGGCTCTGTCGCTGTTTCCAGATCCCCGCAACCACCGCCAGCAGAAAAAATACGATAAGCGCAGCGGTGATAAGAATCATCCGTCGTTTCGGGTGCGCCCGTACGCTTCGCACCCACGCGCGCGGGCGCAGCAGCGCCGAAATGCGCGCCGGTGCGGCAACCTCACGCGGCGGCACGCGCGCCTCGCCGGGTGCAAACTGCATGATGAGCGCCGTGCTGCCGGTACCCGATTTTTTTTCATGTAACAGAAGCGTTAAGCGCTCTGCAACATCGGCAGCGGATAAGTGATCAAATATACCTCGTGCTTCTTCCTGCGTGAGCGTTCGGGAAAACGCACCCGACGCCAAAATGATCGTGTCTCCCTCTTTCACCTCACCGGAAACCGCGCCGGCACCGGAAAGAAGCGTCGCAAACGCCTGACCGCGCTTAAGGTACACCTCGCCGGCGCCGCGGAGCACGACGTATACGACGTTTCCCACCGGTACGCACAAAAGAATTGTCTGTACGCCCTGGGCAAACGCATCCTGCGCAATACGCTCGAGCCCGTGAAGGCTCACCGTTGTATCGGCAAGCGCATTGGCTAGCTTGGACAAAAGGTGTACGCCCGAAGCCCGCGCGCCGCCCTCGCTGTATGAGACCTCCACAACGCCGCACGCATTCGGCAGATGCAACACCTGCCCCCAATGCGTTTCACTCGTCGGCCCGACCACTGATCCGATCGTCAGTTTCATACTATCCGTATCTTAGCACGGCGGGGAAACGCGTGGATCAGAGAACGAAGACGGAAACACCAAAGACGGCGATTGCCAAGAGTAGATGGCCGACCACAAGCATGCGCAGAAACGGTTCGAACGATTCTTCCAATACGTCCGCCATAAGCTGTTCCTGCCGGACGAGTACGCCGGCAAATACCATATAGATGAGCAGCCCGATAAGAAACAGAATTTTAATAATAAGGAGCACATAACCGGGAAACATCGGTATCATGGAGCGTTTTCCTCCCCGTGTTCCGTGAGGGAACGGATTGTTTCAACAACCTTTTCAGGAAACGGAATGAGTTCAAAGATGAGGTTCGGCGCTTCACCCGCGGTTTCGATCGTCACGTTACCGAAATTAAACAGCGCCGCGAGAATTCCTCCGCTCGTGTAACTGATGTCCTGAATTTTAATAAGTTCCGCTTCGGAAAACTTTTTGTAGAGAAGGTAATAAAAATCAATGTCCACCACGCGTTCGTTGGTCACGATATAGATATTGAAAAACCATCCGATGAAACTCGCGATGGCAAACCCGAATGTCGCCACATACCAGAAAACCGTTCCGACGAAAAAATATGCGGGCGGCAGCGGGAGATTGAGGCTTAAGACCGCAAACAATTTCGGGAAAATGAACGTCGGCGCAACGACCAGGAGCATCGTGATGAGGATCCACGGAACGTTCACGATGAAATGCTGCCGCAAAAATAAGATGACGACTTCCGCTTTCTCCTGCGTTTCAAACCGCAATCCTAACGGGTTGACGGCAAACGCAGTCAGCGGCCCCATGTGCGTCGGCGGCTGGCTAGACGGAACAAACTGTTTGGCGGACGGCGTTTTCACCGTAGTTTTTGGCGTAATCTTTTTGGGCGGCGACACAAATATCGTCGGCATC
>CAYWVJ010000054.1:2040-3753 GCA_964461825.1 uncultured Gammaproteobacteria bacterium | reverse complement strand
ACCCGTACACCCGACGGGTGAACTAGCTTTGCACATTCCCTTTCAGTAAATTTTGTGAGCGTGGCGGGACTCGAACCCACAACCGACTCCTTAAGAGGGAGCTGCTCTGCCAGTTGAGCTACACGCCCGATCCTGCCTGCCGGCAGGTAGGCGCCCCTGGAGGGAATTGAACCCCCATCAGCGGTTCCGAAGACCGCTGCTCTGATCCGTTAAGCTACAGGGGCATGCGCTATAATTATATCATGTGGTTCGTGTACATAGTCCGCTGCGCTGACGACAGCCTGTATACCGGCATCACAACGGACGTTTCCCGGCGAGTAAAGGAACATAACGGTGAGGCAGGAACGGGTTCGAAGTACACGAGGTCGCAGCGCCCCGTCGTTATGGTCTACAAGGAGACCGCCGCCACGCGCAGCGCCGCGCTTAAACGCGAACGCAGCCTTAAAAAACTCTCCCGGGCCCGAAAACTCGCGGTTATTGCGGCAAACTTGACGAAAACGCCCTCATATGACACGATGTCCGTGTGATGCGGAAAACCCTTTTGGCACTGCTGTGGTTCCCGGTTAGCATAACGTTCCTTGTCATTAACCTTGCGATGCTTGCCGCAATGCCCAGATGGCAGACGCCGGCAATACCGCTTTCCGCGGTTCCCGCCAATGAAGTCGGTTTTGCCGCAACGAGCGGTACGCCCACGGTGCTTGCTGCGGAAGTCATCGCGGGAGACGCGCGCACGGTGCTGCTGCAGAAATTCCTGCAGGAAAACAATTCGCCGCTGACGCCGTACGCCGATCTTCTGGTAAAACAGGCGGACAGCAAGGGATTTGATTTCCGGCTGCTGCCGTCCATCGCCATGTGCGAGTCCAACCTCGGCAAGAAAGTGCCGCTCAAATCGGGATTTAACCCGTTCGGCATCGCCGTCTACACCGGTACGAATAAAGGCAAAAATTTCGACAGCTGGGAACAGGCGATTACGTGGGTATCGGACTACATCGCGCAAACCTATTACTCGCGCGGCGCAACCTCGCTTACCGACATCGAGAAAAACTGGGCGCCGCCGTCTGCGCAGGGATCGCACACGTGGTCAAACTGCGTACAGTTCTTCCAGGAAAGCATCCTCTAAATACCCGCCGTCCGGCAGGCAGACTTGACAAAAAACATATCTTATAGTATACTCTCCCGCTAGATCCTAAAGTTGGCTCGTTAAACAGTCTGCTTTAGGATTTTTTCTATGAATACACTCCTATTATCGGCAGCGGTTTCGGCTACGCTTATCATGCGCGCACCGGCCGTAGTACCCGATGCGCGGGTCACGCGGCTTGAGGCGTTTCTCAAATCCTACGATTCGCCGCTGACCGGCGAGGCAGCGACGTTCGTCGCGGAAGCCGACCGAAACAATCTGGACTGGAAGCTTGTCGCGGCCATTGCCGGCGTGGAATCCACATTCGGGAAACAAATCCCGCCCGGCTCCTACAATGCCTGGGGATGGGGCGTGTTCACCGGCCAGACCGACGGCATACATTTCAGGGACTGGGCCGACGGTATCGCAAAAGTATCCGAAGGGCTGCGCACGCGGTATTTCGTGGGCGACCCGAAGTCGATTTACGATATCGGATGGATGTACGCGGCAAACGGCAATTCGTGGAGCGCGAGCGTATCGTATTTCATCAACAAGCTCGAAAACTTCGGCGGTTCCCTCGATACGCTATCCGTATC
>CAYWVJ010000054.1:0-1940 GCA_964461825.1 uncultured Gammaproteobacteria bacterium | reverse complement strand
GCAGGCATACAGCGACTACCTCTACCAGTTCGACCTTTACCGCCAGAAATACAACGATTTTCAGGTTGCGAAAAACGCCTACGATAAATTCAAAACGCTCGAAAGCCAGACCACGGCGCTCTCCGCCACCAAATTTATGCTGTCTCAGCGCGATCTGCTGCTTCGCGCATATCTCATTTATCTTCTCGAGCGCGTCGGCGAAGCCGCGGGCATGACGCCGACCGCCAAACAGCTCTACCGGTCGCTCTTAACCGATGAACTCGCGTTCCTCGAGACCCAGAGCGGGCTCGTATCCTCGATCAATTCCATCGACGACGCGGTAACGACGTCCGAACAACTCGAGAACCGCTACCCGGTCGTGCAGGCGACGGTCCGCCAGATCATCGCCGGGCTGTCGCTCGCGCAGCTTACCGTCATCGCGCAGAATTTTGACCGGCAGGTGACGGCAGCGCAGGCGATTTTTTCGCAGAATGCCGCGGTCCTCAGCGCCGATAAACGCGCGACGATAATAAGCTGGACGCAGCAGATCATAAACAAGCAGAGTCTGTACCAGCAGAAAATCAACGAGGTGAACGCAGCGGTTGCCGATCTTGCCAACAGTTCCGACGCCACCGACCTCGACCAGAAATTTACCGGCGTAACGACAAAAATCGGTGAAGCGAAACAGTATTTGTCCGACGCAATCGCGAATTTAGGAGAAGTTGCCAACGCACTGCAGTACGCAGATTAATTATGGAAGACCAATCGAAGCCCTCGATCCTCACGCCGATCCTTCTTGCCGTTGCCGGTACGGCGATCGTCGTGTCGGGCGTATTTGTCGGACTTTCGCGCCTGACGAAACCGGAAACCGTCGAAGCCCCGACGCCCACGCCCGCGCCGGTCGCAACCCCGACGCCGGTACGCCGCCAGTCAGCAATTGCCGGCCAGCAGGCCTTTCGCGAATTTAAAGACGCGGTTGCAACGCTTTCTGCGGCGGTTGCCGGTTTCAGCCCGCAGGATCCGTCCCTGACGCCGCCCACACTCGTTCTCCCTCTTGGATTTAGCCCGCAGTAATGGTACAATTTTTCCCATGACCTCGACGGTAACGAAAAATCCTGACAACTCGATACAGCTTACGATCACGATCCCGTGGGCGGACGTCACTAAGACATACAGCGACGCGGTCGGCGAAATGGTCAAAAAAGCCGAACTGCCCGGGTTCCGGGTCGGCGCGGCCCCGCGGGAACTCGTCGAAAAAAATCTCGACAAATCCAAAGTGTACGAGGAAGCGCTCAAAACGCTCATCCCGCAGGCATACAACGATGCGGTGAAGGAACACGCCGTCAAACCCATCATCAATCCGAAAATAGAACTCAAGGACGCAACCGAAAACAAGGACTGGGTGTTTGTCGCGTACACGTGCGAGCGGCCGGCGGTAACGCTTGGAGAATTCAAGAAGGCAATCGCCGATCTCAAGGTAAAAATTTTAAAACCTGGTGAGGAACAAAAGAAACCCACGCTCGATGAGATTCTTATGGCACTCTATAATAATGTATCCGCAACCCTGCCGGCTCTTCTTATCGAACACGAGGTAAACCGGCTGCTTTCCGAACTCATCGACCAGACGAAAAAACTCGGGCTTACCGTCGAACAATATCTGGCAAGCACGCAGCGGACGGGCGATTCGGTCAAAAAAGAATATGAGGAGCAGGCCCGCCGCACGCTGACCTTGGAGTTTGCGCTTGAGCAAATCGCCGACGCCGAAGGGATTCTGGTTTCCGACGACGACATTGAGGCGGTCATCAAAACCGGCAAAACCGACGAGGAAAAGGAAGCGCTCAAAAACCAGAAATATTACCTTGCCTCGGTGCTCAGGCGTCAAAAGACGCTGGACTTTCTTGCAACTCTCTAAATCCCGTAGTATACTGTGGGCGGCATGAAACCGCAGCAGCAAAAGGCCA
>CAYWVJ010000053.1:1901-3868 GCA_964461825.1 uncultured Gammaproteobacteria bacterium | reverse complement strand
ACCGGTCCCACGGGCGCAACCGGCGTTGGTACCACCGGTCCCACCGGCGCAACCGGCACGGTCGGATCGAACCTGGATTTCAGCAACTTTGCAAACGCGATGACGCTGGATGCTTCCACCACAATCGGCTTCGGCGGCGCGTCAAATTATAGTTTGACGTTTAATGTTGACGGTACCGGCGCATTTGTTGTGCAGGTCGGCGGAAATACCGCACTTAGTGTCAACGGATCGAGTGTTATTCAAATCGGAAATTCCGCGGCAGGCTCGGTGACGATTGATGCAGGGACGGGTACGTTAAACATCGGCAACAGCGCCAATGCAAAAACCATTAACATCGGAACCGGTACGGCGGCGGATACCGTAAACATCGGCACCGATCCAACGACCGCAGATACGATCAATATTGGGGGTGGGGGAAATGCAAACACGAAAGTCGTTTTCTATCAAAAAACCGCGGCACCCGGTGCTGAACTTTCCACCAACGGTCAGTTTTTTGTCGGTACCGTGGGCGCCGGCGCAGCTACCGGCCGCATTTGGGTACGCGCCAACAACCTGAATTACCGCTTTAACTCCGCATCCTCCGTCGCCGACTTTTCCGAATTTATCGCGCAGTCAGAACCGAGTGAAGCCGGCGACGTCATGGTGGTGGACAGCAATCGCCCGGAGACAGTAAGGAAATCCGGCGGCGCGTATGAAGAAAATATTTTGGGCGTCATTTCGACGCACGGAACTTCCTATAATAACGGCGACTGCTGGGACGAAGTATCCTGCGACCGGACCAATAATCCCGCGTGGGCAAACGTCGGCATGCTCGGACAGGTGGAAGTGAAAGTGAATTCCCAAAACGGCCCGATTTACCCCGGTGACCGGCTGACGACGTCCGATACGCCCGGTGTTGCGATGAAAGCAACGCGCGCCGGGCAGATATTAGGCCGGGCGCTGGGTACGTTTACCGATGCAGACCCGACGAAAATTGCCAAGATTACCGTACTTATTTCGCCGACGTACTTCGATCCGGCTGCCGAAGGCGCAACGGATGATATTGCGTCGCTTACGATCGAAGCGCAGCAGACTGTTCCGTATATGGCGCAGATTCCCTACGCTGCAACAGGAAGCGCCACCCGCGCGTCAAACTTCGGCAACTATTCGCTTCAGGGAGTGGTACGCGGCGTTCTGCAGACGCTGGGAACGTTCACCAGTGCGGTTATCGCGAATCTGAAAACCGGCGTACTCGAATCAAATGAAGTAACCACAAATACGCTTGTCGGAAATGAAGCAGCCATCGGTATTGTCACGTCTTCGGGTATCGTTACCGATGCGCTCACGGTCGGCAACAGACAGCCGGCAAGCGTTACGATCGCACTTTCCGACCGCGGAATATTTTCCGTTACCGGCGCGGACGGGAAAGAGATATTTGCTATCCGACCCGACGAAGGCGCAACGATTTCCGGGGTGCTGCGCGTTGATAAAATTCAGGCCCGCGCAATCGAAGGATTGTCGCTTACGATTGCGTCGGAAAGCGGTGAATTTATCGCGTCAGGCGCAAGCACTTTCATCGGTGACATTATGGTAAAAGGCCAGGCGACGTTTGCGCGTACCGTGACGTTTATGGGAGAGGTGATACTGCGCGCGCCGGTGACGGTGCTTGCCGATATTCTCGTCAACGGTCACATCACGGTTAACCGCGATACGGCGGGCGTTGCGGTTATCGCCAAATCAACAACGCGCGTACGCGTAGCATTTGACATTCCGTACGCAACGGCGCCGGTGGTAACGATTTCCCTCGTGCTGCCGCAGTCGCAGGACAGCACGTTTTTGGCAGAAGGCGTACAAGCCGCGGTTACCGACGTGACAATAGACGGATTTACCATTCTTCTTAACCAGCCGGTGCCGCGCGATCTTTCGTACAATTGGGTGGCGCTTGCGGTAAATAATATGAAGACGACGGTAGGGACGTCTATTGATGC
>CAYWVJ010000053.1:0-1801 GCA_964461825.1 uncultured Gammaproteobacteria bacterium | reverse complement strand
GCCCACGCCCACGCCGACGCTAACCCCGACGCCGACACCCGCGACGATCCGGCCGGAGCCGACTGCCACGCCGTCGGCAAACACCGTAACCGTTCTTCCCAACGATCTCGGGTTTGTACGGATGCGCGAAGGACCGAGTGTTGATTCGACCGAATCCGGCACGATCCCTTCCGGAACGACCGTGCCGTACACTGACGCGCAGTATGGGTGGTACAACGTTATTTACAATGCGATTGCGGGATGGGTAAGCGGCACGTACGTGCAGGTTAATTAAACTGCTGCAGTTTTTTCACGATGTCCCGCCGGCTTATATAATCAATGTTGTATCGCAAACCCCGCAGTAGTATTTGCCCGGCTTTTTTTTGATTTCCTTCCCGTACATATATATCGGAAAGGAGAAGATACGCTTCGCCAAGATACGGGGAACGCCGTATCGCCTGTTCGAGCAGGCGCGGACTGCCGGTACCTTTTGCCAGCTCCAGAAGCGGCAGTCCGTAATACGGATTTTGTGCCGCGGCTTTTGTAAAATGCGGTTGGGCGGCAGCGGTATTTTTTCGTTTCACTTCGATTTCGCCCAGTATTGTGTGTACAACCGCGCTTTCGGATACCGCAAGCATACGCTCAGCCTGTTTTTGCGCATCCGCTTCGCGGCCGGCGCGGTACGGCGCTAAGCGCAGCGGGGTTACGTCCGGCATCCCGAACCGCGAAATGGCCGCATCGTTGCTGCCGTCTTTTTTGACGAATATGCGCATGGTGTCATCAACGTAGATGAGGATCCACTGCGGATCGTCGAGGAGCGTTTCGGCGATGCGGTCGACGGTGGTTTGTTCGAGCGGATTGTATGAGCTGACAGGGATGAGCGCGTAGGAGAACCGGTATTTTTGGTCAAATTGTTTCCACGCCTCCCCGAACGATTCGCGGGTATCCGTTTTGTGCTGCATGAGCGCGTAAAAATCCCGCATTTCGCAGCAGCCGAACGTTTCCACGCGGCCGTCAAAAAAGACCTGATAATTGGGGAGCGTGTACATGATAAAACTGCCCAGTGCCATCTCGTTGAACATGCGTCCTTTGAGCTGGTTGGCATTGAGAAACGCCGCCGCTTTCCACGGGAAGAACCACGCACTGTCGCGGCTGACCCGATATTTATTGGAAAATAACCAGACCGACAGCGGGATAAGAAGGATGAATACGGCGAAGATTATCCGCCGCCGGATGGTAACCCCGGTAAGCATGATTCCTATCCCAACTATGGCTGCGATGATGCCAAACGGGACGTGCCGCAGTGACGTAAACGGCAGCGCGATAACGGGAACGAGCGGCGCTGCCAGCAGCAGGGATCTGATTGACCGGGTACGCCGCCATGCAATTCCCGCGACAGCGCCTGCAGCAAGAACAAGGGCAGCGTAAAAGGAAAAATGGGGAAAATCTGCCGCAAGCGGCGCCCATTCCATAATATATGCACGAAGAAACGTGATATCCTGCCCGAAGTTGAGAAGTACCCGCCACCCCTGCAGACCAACCGGCGGCAGGATGCTCACCGCTAGGCTGCCCGCCGTCCACAGGAGGAACGTTTTTATTAGTTTTCTGTCGTGCCACCACGCGGTAAACGCAGCGGCGGCCAAAAGATACGTGCCGAGGATAAATGACGCGTGGCTGTTTGCCCACACGTAGGAAACGGCAAGGATCGCGGGAAACGGGATTTTTTTGCCGTTCAGCCGCTGGTACACCAGAATAAGCAGGACCGTAAACAACAGCTGCGCAAAAAGCTGCGCCCGCGGAATGAAAAATTCATCAACGGCAG
>CAYWVJ010000052.1:0-3950 GCA_964461825.1 uncultured Gammaproteobacteria bacterium | reverse complement strand
CATTACAGAGGCTTAAAATCGAGGCTGGCGAAAATCGTGGTTTTTGACGGATGCGCTCCGGCATTGGTGCTTATGAGCAGTGCTTGTTTTGTCTGAAACGACCCGAAAAATTCATCGGTATGCCTCTTGAGTGTTTCTAAAAATTTTTTCGACGGCTGATGCGTGTACCGGCAAAATGTGCAGTTTGCGAAAACGATCTCATCGGTGAAGTATTTTTTATCATCGGGTACGCCGGCCTTCGTAAAAGCGTTTCGGAGGTTTCGGACAAATATATCGTATTGCGGCGTGACAAGCACTATGACTGCAGCGCTTGTGGGCATGGATAAAACCCCGCGCAGCGTAAAAAGAAACCCTTTGGTTTGCGGGATTATGGCGGCAAGGACGCGCGTTGCACGCGATATGTCGTCGGGCCCGAAATGCGGCGGATCGTTGATAATGCGGATGTTTTGGATGGTTATATGAAGGGCGGTTTCCGGATAATAATAAAAGTCGGGTTCGATGGTTCTGAGGGGTTCAATTAGCGCGCTGTGGATTGTTTCCGCGAGCTTTTTTGACGGTTTTGCTACACAGGTCAGCGTAAGCTGGGGGTCATTTTGGTAATCAGTTTGCATGTCGACGACTTGAGAAGCAGCGGCGTCGTTCGCAAGGTGATATTCCATCCGGCGCATGAGAGCAAGCTGTTTATCCTGGAATCTTGACAATCGCATAGATGTCGTACAATCATGGTATTATACATGAGACGTGATTTGCAAACACTCGTTACGGATTTTCTCGAATATCTCGAAATCGAGCGAAATGTTTCCAGGCTTACGATACGGAATTACAAACATTATTTAGAGCGGTTTATCGCGTTCTTAGGCTCTAACTCCCCTACTCCAGCCTCGATTACCGTGGATCAAATTCACGAATATCGGTTATTTTTATCCCGCTGGGTAGATCCCAACGGTATAAGTCTCAAGCGCGTGACGCAAAATTACCATTTAATAGCGCTGCGGAGTTTTTTGAAATACCTGCTGAAACGCGACATTCCGGTTCTCGCGCCGGAAAAAATCGATTTGCCCAAGGCAGAAAGCAGGTCGATTAAATTTCTCGAGCGGGAACACGTGGAAGCGCTCCTGACAAAAGCGGAAAATCTCCGCGACCGCGCGATTCTGGAGGTGCTCTTTTCCACGGGGCTTCGCGTGTCGGAGCTCACAAGTCTCAACCGCGACCAGATGAATTTTGACCGGCGCGAGTTCGGCGTGATCGGCAAAGGCAGGCGCGCGCGCGTGGTATTTTTGTCGGAAACCGCGGCGCTCTGGCTCAAAAAATATCTCGGCGAGCGGAAAGACGAAGACAAGGCGCTTTTCATCCGGTCATCCGGCAAAAAGGGTGCGCCGCTCCGGCTCACGCCCCGAAGCGTCCAGCGGCTCGTGGAGAAGTACGGTAAAAAAGCGCGCTTGCCGGTCAAAATTACGCCGCACGGACTGCGGCACAGTTTCGCAACGGACTTACTGTCAGGCGGGGCGGATCTTCGCGCCATCCAGGAAATGCTCGGGCACAAAAACGTATCGACGACGCAGATTTACACGCACATAACCAATCCGCAGCTTAAGGAAATCCACGCAAAATTCCACAGAAAATGAACATTACGGTTATCTACAGTTTGCCTACAAGGAGAGTCCGTGAAAGTTCATTTACCGCGGCAGATGAGGATACCGGTCAGTCGGCCAGGGAAGTGGCGGAAGCGCTCAGCTCGCGCGGCGAACGCGTGTCTGTCGTGGGTATCGGTGAAGATTCCGTTGACAGCATACGCGACATACGCGCCGACGTCGTATTTAACCTCATCGAATGGTCCGGACTGGATTTGCCCCTGTCTGACCGCGCATTCGCCCTGCTCGAGAGATCCGGTGTGCCGTTTACCGGCGCATCGCGCAAAAATTTTCTGCTTACGTCGGACAAACTTGCGATGAAGCGCGCATTTGATGCGTCGCACGTGCCCACGGCGCCGTGGCAGGCGTTCCGTACCGGCAGGGAAACGGTCCGGCGCGATATGCCCTACCCTGCGATCGTGAAATACGCTTACGAACAGGCGAGCGTCGGGATTTCAAAGCAGCAGATTGCGCATAACGGCGCTGATTTGCAGGCGATTATCCGAAGATCCATGGAGTCGTTTGGGCAACCCGTATATGCGGAAGCGTTCATCCGCGGAAAAGAATATCACGTAGGCGTTCTGGAAATCGACGGAGTCCCGGTTGTACTTCCCCCGGCGGCCATATCGTTCGATACCGGCGGCGGAAACGCGATACTGACGTACAATAAAAAATGGCGCACGGATCTTCCGGAATATGCATCGTGGCGCGCGGTGCCTGCGCAAATTCCCGCTGCCCTTACGGGAGTTCTTGCGGATATCACGCGTAACGCGTACCGCGCATTCGGCTGCCGGGATTACGTACGCGCGGATTTCCGCGTCGCTCATGGAATACCGTATATGCTGGAAATCAACGCAAATCCGAGTCTCACCGATGACGATGAATACGCGTTTACGGTTTCGTATACCGCGTTCGGGCTAACGTTTTCGGACGTCGTGTGGGACATCGTACGCTCAGCGCTTCGGCGGAAAAAGCTGCGATGATGCGATGCGGAATGTCGGCAGCTGTTTTCTGTCTTTTGCCATAATAAGCAGCAGTTGCCGCTGCCATTTACGCACCAACCTAAAATGATTCCCGCGGCGACCGACTTTCCTGCGGCGGAAATCGTAATCGATCCAGCGCCTCCGGAAATCAGCCCATGCATAGGATTTGATCCACGCGCGGTCGCTGTCCAGCAAATAAATCCTGCTTTTGCTCGCACTGAATGAGGATACGACCGCCCAGTGTCCGGATTCCGGATGCGGATGGTCGTTTTTGTCCAGGTCGTAGAGATAGGACACCAGCACCGCGCGGATTTTATTGGGTGAGTGCCGCAGCGCGCTGGAAAGATGGTGCAGTGTGGCGTATTGGACCGCCAGTACATAGAATCCCAGTTTGTTTGCCGCGTCAATCATGTTTTGGGTTGTCGTCCCGTTGCGGTTTGTTTTGCACTGTTGCATGAGCGATTCCAGGGATTTTTGTCTGCCGAAAATTGCCAGCGCATGCTTGAGCGCTGCGGGGCCGCAGGTAATTTTGTCCGGTTGTTGGATAGGTTTGACGTGGCTTCTGCCCATAGCGGAGCTCCATTGTACTCCCCTCTTTTTTTGGGAACAAGACCTATAGAATTACAGAATTTGGTAGCTGAGGGTAACCGTCACGGTGATCTCATTGGTACCCGGTTCAACCTGGGTCGGCGCACCGGAGACGGCAGAATCCGCTTTGGCCAGGATCGGTATCGGCCTCGGAGACCCGCCGAAGGACTCTTCATAGTTGACCACGCGGCCGAGCCTGAAACCGGCGATTTTTGCGGCGTCCTCGGCTTTTTTCTTGGCGTCGGCAACCGCTTTTTGGCGCGCCTCGTTTTGCGCCTTTGTTTTGTCGTCAACGTCAAACGCTATGCCGCCGACCTGATTGGCACCTGCTCCTGTCGCCGCATCGATGACGTTGTTTGCGCGGTCGATGGCGCGCACTTTTATCGTCAGGTTTGATGACGCCTGATAGCCGGTGATGCGCTGCGACCCGTCGGTAAAGTTGTAGGTTGGGTTAATGTTGTAACCGCTCGTCTGAATATCTTTGGCGTCGACGCCCGCGGCTTTGACCGCTGCTGAGACGGCATTTATGTTTTTATTAAGCTGGTCCTGAACTGTTTTGACTGACGGGCCCTGTGCGGTTACGCCGGCGTTGATCAGCGCAACATCTGGCGGCACCGTTACTTTCCCGACGCCTTCGACGCTGAACGTATCGGTTTTTGTTGTGGTAATTTGATTAACGGAAAACGGAATAGGGCCGACGAGTTTCGTGTAGGCAAAAAGGGAGAGAAAAAAAAGTATGATTGCAGGA
>CAYWVJ010000051.1:0-4177 GCA_964461825.1 uncultured Gammaproteobacteria bacterium | reverse complement strand
CTTATTGTAATCGATTTTTCCTTGAAGAGCGATATGCCTGCGGCCGCAGGCATATGCTCTCTCGCTATTACCCATTTCTTCTGTCAGATTTGGTAATAACTCCTGCCGTCGCAATGAACATGCCAGTCATAGCTAAAGACCCATCTAAAGCAACCCTTGGCGGATCTCCTATTCCTGCAGCTTTTAGATCCGCACCAAATGCACTCAACACTTTTTCTTCCTCCGCCTGCGAATACGCATACGGAACTTTATAAAAACATATTGTAGTGCTTGGCGAAAACACTCCAGTTGAACATTCTTCCGTAAGACCGTATTGCTGCGCCAACTGATGCGTTTTGGTTGCCTCGCGTTCTATCTGATCACGATGCACCACGCCATCGACGATAGATCCGGTGGTAGTCAGTAATCCGCCGATAATCGCAATATTACCAGCTATCTCGTGCATATTTTTCATATATTTCACCCCCTTTCCATCAAAAAAGCCCCTGCAAATCCCCATCATCTGGGAACTTGCAAGGGCCTTCAAACGGCGGTGCCACCTTGTCTTACCCGCCATAACGTTAGTGACGGCGGGCTCTTACAAAAAAATCCGGCATAGCCGGATCATGTAAGATTTCTCTCATCATGCTCCGCAAAACGCGACACATGGTGTTGTATTTTTACGGTTCAACTTCCGTACTTGATTTAAGAGTCAGCTTTCCCCGGTTCCAACCCTCCGGATCAACGCTTGTATTCACTTAATAGCAGTATAACAACCTGTATTGACATTGTCAAGCTATGCTGTTATAATCCGTTATAACAAACTTTCAGTTCAACAGGAGGAAACATGTTACAAACCATTATTCAAGTCGGCAATTCACTTGCGATTACCTTACCAAAAGATTTTACGCAAAAAGCAAAATTTAAGGCGGGTGACAAAGTCAACGTGGATGCAAATGCTGATATTCCTGCAATTTATGTACAACCGGCAAAATCCGGAAGCAGCGGGCTCACGCCGGAATTTAAATCATGGCTTGATACCATTGTGAAAAAAGAATCGGATATCATTAAATCACTGGCTGGTGTATGAAATATTTAATGCTGGAGGATGTATATGCCATCCACCAGGTCATGATTGTTGTGGGCGGCGGACGGGGCGATATTCATGATTTTACCCTCCTCCATTCCGCCGTGGAACGGCCAAAAGTGACGTTCGGCGGGCAAGATTTGTATCCAACAATATGGCAAAAAGCTGCAGCGCTTCTCCATTCTCTGGTAAAAAATCACCCATTTGACGACGGAAATAAACGGACAGCATACTACAGCACAAAACGGTTTCTTTTTATCAATGGATATGTGCTCTCTGCAACGAAAAAAGCAGTTATTCCGTTCATGGTGAATGTTGACGTAAAAAATTACTCCCTTAAAAAAATTGCGTCCTGGCTTAAATCACATTCTCGTAATGTGTGAGACGTAATACTTCATTATCCTCCCCCAATACCATCGCCACCACGTCAATGCGGCAGGGCACGGATGCGCCGTGCAGATACATCGTCGCCATGTTGCGGATGCGGGCAAGCTTTCGGGGCCCGACCATTTCCTCCGGCATGCCGAACTCCTCGCCGATTTTTGCTTTCACCTCCACAAAAACCACTATGCCGTTATCCCTGGCGATAACGTCGATCTCACCGAATTTATTGGAAAAATTCCGTTCCAAAATCTGAAACCCCTTATTTTCCAGATGCCGTGCTGCCACATCTTCCGCGAGTCGGCCGGTTTCCCGATTAAATTGTTTCATATGAAAGCGAATGTGGGTGAGCGACGTTTTATGTCAGTTGTTTGTACTGCAGTGCCTCTGCCATGTGCTCTGTCCGAATAGTTTTTTCATGTGCCAGATCCGCAATGGTCCGGGAAACTTTGATGAGCCGCATGTACGAGCGCGCTGACAAATCATATTTTTCCGCGGCGAGTTTAAGCAAATTTTCCGCTTCCGGCGTCAGAAAACAGAATTTTTTTATGTCGCGGTTTTTCATCTGCGCATTGGTATACAGATGGGTGCCGCTAAACCGCGCGGCCTGAATGGTTCTTGCGTGCAGTACGGCGGTTTTTGCCTCGCCGGATGAAATAGAGGAAAACGTATGGCTCAGCGACAATTTTTCCACCGCAACCGGCGAAACCAACACCGTTAAATCAATCCTGTCCAGGATAGGTCCGCTTATGCGGTGCCGGTATTTTGCAATCTGTTTCTCCGTGCAGCGGCATTCGCGGCGCGGATGCCCCAGATACCCGCACGGACAGGGGTTGATTGCCGCAATAAGCGTAAAACTCGCAGGATACCGCACGTGACCGGCAACGCGGACGATTTCCACTTCGCCGTCCTCCATTGGCTGCCGGAGACTTTCCAGGACGCTGCGCGGAAACTCGGGCATTTCGTCCAGAAACAGTACACCCAGATGCGCCAGACTAACCTCACCCGGCAGCGGATTGGTTCCGCCGCCGATGACGCCGGCTGCGGAAACACCGTGGTGCGGGCTCCGGTATGGTCGCGTCCGGACAAGCGCAACGCCGGGCGACAACAATCCGGCAACCGAATAAATCCGCGTGACTTCAAGCGCCTCTTCGTTGGTAAGCGGCGGTAAAATGCCCGGCAGCGCCCGCGCGAGCATGGTTTTACCCGTTCCTGGCGGCCCCCACATGAGCATGTTATGTCCGCCGGCGGCGGCAATAATAAGTGCGCGTTTTGCCTGTTCCTGACCGGCAATTTCTTTCAGATCGAATTCGACGACCGGCTCGTCATCCGCGACCGGTACCGCCGTATACCGAAGCGGCGGTATCGGAGAAATGCCGGTCAAATGCCGCACGAGATCGGCAAGCGTGACAACGGGGATAATCCTGATGTTGCGCACCACCGTTGCCTCGGCGGCTGACGGGGCGGGAACGAAAATCGTTGCGTCCCTGCCTGCCGGCAGGCAGGTTTTTTTCTTTGCCGCGTGCAGCGCCAACAGTAAAATGCCGCGCGTCGGCCGCAGGCTCCCGTCCAGCGAAAGTTCGCCGTAAAAATAGTTGTTGCCGTCGGGCAGCACCAATTGACCGCTGGCAACCAAAACGCCCACCGCCATGGGCAAATCGTACGCTGCGCTGTCTTTCGGCAGATCCGCAGGCGCCAGATTGACGGTGATTTTTTTCGGCGGAAAATCAAATCCCGAGTTGACGATTGCCGTTTTTACGCGCTCACGCGCTTCCTCCACGGCTTTACTGGCCAGTCCAACAATGGTAAATCCGGGAAATCCTTTTGCCGCAACGTCCACCTCTACGTCCACCGGCACGGTTTCAAGCCCGATTGTGGCAATTGCATTAATTTTGACTAACGTAAAATTTTCCTCCCCGCTCCGCGATATATCCCCCGATCGCCAGCACCGATAATTTTGCGCCGATTTCCGCGATCGGTTTTTCCATTTTTCGCGCAAGCTCGCTGGCGGTCAGCGGCTCGTCAATAAGCTGCGTAACAATCGGATCATCCGTTTCCAGCGGCATCTGCGCTGCAGTGCCCAGCCATGACCGCGCGATTCCCTCGGAAATAAGCGCATTGGTTCCTGCTGACTGCCTGCTGGTAATGGGGCCGGGTACTGCCCAAAGTTTTCGTTTCAGTTTTCGTGCGATGCGCGCCGTAATAAGCGATCCGCTTTTTATTCCCGCCTCAACGACAATAACTTCGTCACACATGGCCGCGACAATGCGGTTGCGCACCGGAAACGTCCAAAGCGTTGCTGGCTGGTCCTCCCATTCGCTGATGAGAAGCCCACCGGCGGCAATAATTTTTTGGGCAAGATCCTTATCCGTTCCGACAACGGGCATCCGGATCCCCCAACCTAGTACCGCAATCGTCTTCCCGCCGTTTTCCACACACATCGTGTGCGCATACTGATCCACGCCGTACATAAAACCCGATACGATGGTTTTCTTTTCAAAAACAAGTTGGGGAATGATTTTTTCAACAACCCGTTTGCCGTATTCCGTCATTCTGCGGCTGCCGACCACGGCAACGCAGCGGTCAAACAGCGATTCGTCCCAGGTGCCGCGGTAAAAGAGGTTTTTGGGCGGATCCGCAAGGTCATTGAGTCTCGCCGGCAGGTGGCGTACGCGCATACGCCGCCACTATAGCACGGTCGTAACGGAGAAAATATGCGATAGATTACAA
>CAYWVJ010000050.1:0-4420 GCA_964461825.1 uncultured Gammaproteobacteria bacterium | reverse complement strand
AATCCGGCGAACTGGCGCTCAAGGAATCGTCGCGGGAGCGGCTGTTGCCGAGCGGCATTTTCGCAAGATGGAGAAAATAAATTTCATCAAATCAAACGACTATCTTGCGTAACTTCCGATGAGATTTGTCTGCTCGAGAATGCGGCCGCGCATTGCCGCTTCCAGATCCGCTTTTTTGGCTTTTCCGTCCAGACCAACCGTGGTATCAAGTGCGAATACCGTGAAGAAATATCTGTGCGTGCCGTTCGGCGGA
Organism: uncultured Gammaproteobacteria bacterium; assembly: GCA_964461825.1. Classification (GTDB taxonomy): domain Bacteria; phylum Patescibacteriota; class Microgenomatia; order UBA10105; family UBA927; genus XYB1-FULL-47-11. The sequence continues at coordinate 4,167 of CAYWVJ010000050.1, read as the reverse complement.
CAGGGCGGCGTCCACCCGATGCTGCCTGCGGAATTCGTGCCCTCTGCAGCTTTCGGCGGAATTTTTCCGGCCGGAATTTCCGTCGTCGCCGGATCGATATTCCAGACTACCCAGTGCGTGAACGTTTCCGCCGGCGCGTCGGGATCGTCCACAATAATTGCGAGCGATTTGGCATTCCCCGGCACGCCTGAGATCGAAAGCGGCGGATGACCGCCTTTCCCGTCACAACTAAACTCACGGGGAATTTTTTCCTCATTGGCAAACGCGGCACTTGTAAGTTTCATGTTTTTCGGCTGCGCGGCGGGCTTAGGCGCCTGCGGCAGCGGTATCGGCCGCAGCACATACCATGCGGCTATGAGTATACCACCGAGTATCAAAATCTTTTTCATGCAAAAGCCCTCAGCATTTTTTCAGGTTGCGTATGCGACACTGTGCTACAGTAAAAGTATGAAACAAAACGGAACGGCGATCAAGACGGAAGACAGGCCGACATTTACCAGCCGCCTGCAGCGCGTTCCGTGGTGGGGAAAACTCGCGTTCGTGGCCGGCATTCTCGTGTTCGGCTGGTTTGTCAGCACGAAACTGCGCGGCACGGGAACGAAAACGAGTTACCAGACCGCAACAGCCCAAATCGGTACGCTCATCGTTTCCGTCTCCGCTTCAGGCTCCATTTCCGGCGCCAACAGCGCGCAGGTTACGACCCAGGCCTCCGGCGTCGTTTCGAAAATCTACGTGAAAAACGGAGACACGGTCAAAACCGGCGACCCGATTGCCGACATAGATCTCGACATGGACGGAAAACAGCGGTCAGCCGCGGCACTTGCCTCCTACCAGAATGCGCAGAACCAGTTAAACAGCGCCCAGGCCCAAATGTTCTCGCTCCAATCCACGTTGTTCTCCAAATGGAAAACCTACACGGATATAGCCGCCAACACGACTTACCAAAATTCCGACGGCAGCCCAAATTCTTCAAACCGGACGCTGACGCAGTTTACGACGGTTCAGGACGACTGGTTTGCCGCAGAGGCAAACTACAAAAACCAGCAGAACGTGGTATCCGCCGCCCAGACAAGCGTGGGAAGCGCGTGGGCAAATTATCTCAAGTCCTCGCCGACCATTTATGCGCCGATATCCGGGACGATAAACGGCCTCTCATTGCAGATCGGCTCGGTCCTGACGGCGCAAACGTCCACAACCGGCACGTCAACCAGCCAGCGAATCGCCAACATTAAAACCGCGGCAACGCCGATGGCCGTTGTTGCGTTGAGTGAAATAGACGTGCCGAAACTTGCCGTCGGCGACAAAACAACGCTTACTATGGACGCATTCCCCGGGGCGACGTTTACCGGAAAGGTTGTCAGCATTGATACGACCGGTACGGTAACGTCCGGCGTCACCACGTATCCGGCATACATCCAGTTTGATACGACGGTTGACGGCATTTATCCCAACATGGGCGTGGACGCGAAAATTATTACGAAAGTTAAAGACAACGTGATCATGGTGCCCAGCGCCGCGATACAAATGGCAAACGGCCAAACGACGGTACGCATCATGAAATCCGGCAACGTATCCACCGTTGACGTAACCGTCGGCGATGCCAGTGACGCGCAAACGGAAATTGTCACCGGTATCTCTGAAGGCGACTCCGTCGTAACCGGCACGACGTCGACGGCCCCGTCCCAGACGGCGCGTTCCGCGTTCAGCGGTTTTGGCGGTGGCGGCGGCGGCGGACGCGGCGGCGGCGGCCTCTCCCATTAAGTATGGCAGGCGGCTCCATTATCGACGTAACCCATCTTTCAAAGATCTACAAAACTGACGCCGTGGAAACGGTTGCAATTGACGACGTAACGTTTTCCGTCAAAAAAGGAGAATTTGTTGCGATCATGGGCCCGTCTGGTTCTGGAAAATCAACCCTCATGCACATTTTGGGTGCCCTCGACCGGCCGACAAGCGGCATATACGTGCTGGACGGAAAAAACGTCGAGAACCTTTCGGACGATGAACTTGCGGACATCCGGAACAGGAAAATCGGTTTTGTTTTTCAGGCATTTAACCTGCTGCCCCGCACGTCGGCGTTGAAAAACGTCATGCTGCCGATGGCATACGCGGGCGTTCCCAAAACCGAACGCGAAAATCTCGCACGAAAATTTTTGGAAATGGTGGGCTTAGGCAACAGACTCCATCACACGTCGAACCAGATTTCCGGAGGGCAGCAGCAGCGCGTGGCTATTGCCCGCGCGCTTGTGATGAACCCCGCGCTTATTTTAGCCGACGAACCGACGGGCAACATCGCAACCGCGCAGGCGGAAGAAATCATGGCGATTTTCCAGAAACTGAACGATGAAGGACATACGATCGTCATGATTACGCACGAACCGGACATTGCCCAGCACGCAAAACGGATCATCCACGTGCGCGACGGGAAAATCGTCGAAGACGGCAACGGACATAAACAAAAGAAGGCACTATGGAATACCAAGAATTAATCGCAGAAGCGATCGAGACGCTGCGGGTTAATAAACTCCGCACGTTTCTGGCGGTGCTGGGTATCGTCATCGGCATCGGCAGCGTCATCGCGCTCGTATCATTGGGCCAGGCAACGCAGCGGTCGGTGCAAAATCAGATTCAGTCGCTGGGGTCGAATCTTTTAACCGTCGTGCCGGGCGGCACCAGGACCGGCGCGGTCCGCGGCGCAATGGGAGGCGCAACCACCCTGACGCTCGAAGACGCGAAAGCAATCGAAACGTCCAGCCAGATTACTACGATCCAGACCGTCTCTCCTGAGCTGTCGCGGCGCTCACAAGTAACAACCGGCAACGCCAACACGAATACGCAGATCGTCGGCGTAACCGCGGCATATGCAACGGTCCATAAGGGAACGATGAGCGCGGGTTCGTTCATTTCCGAACGGGACGTTACTGCGGTTGCCAAAGTTGCGGTGCTGGGGCCGCAGGTAGTCACCAATTTGTTCGGCGAAGGGGCAACGCCGATCGGACAAACCGTGAGGGTGAGCGGCCAGACGTTTACCGTCATCGGCGTCACGCAGAGCCGCGGCGGCACGGGGTTCCAAAACCAGGATGATATTATTTTCGTTCCGCTCTCGACGGCGCAGAAAATTTTGTTCGGCGCGGATTACCTCTCGTCCATCGCACTCGAGGCAAAAAGCGCACAGGTCATGAGTGCTGCGCAGGACGAAGTCGGATATTTTTTGCTGGCGCGCCATAAATTTAACACGCCGGCGCAGGCGGATTTCTCTATTTTTTCCCAGCAGGATCTTCTTAATACCGCATCCTCGGTAACGGGCACGTTCACGTCGCTTCTTTCCGGCATCGCGGCGATATCGCTCATTGTCGGCGGCATCGGCATCATGAACATCATGCTCGTCACGGTTACCGAGCGTACGCGCGAAATAGGTCTTCGCAAGGCCTTGGGAGCAAAAAAGAAAACGATTACGCTGCAGTTTCTGACTGAGTCAATCCTTTTAACGTTCGCCGGAGGCGTTTTAGGCATGATTTTGGGAATCCTCGCTTCGTTTGTGATTGCAAAAGCGACCAATTCCCTGTTCCTTATTTCGCCCAGCGCGATTTTTCTGGCATTCGTCGTATCGGCGGCAATCGGCATTGTTTTCGGCTGGTATCCGGCAAAGAAAGCATCGGATCTGCAACCCATCGAGGCTCTCAGGTACGAATAAGGTTTGTGGAGTATCTTTCTATCAAGGAGGTGAATCATTTTGAAAAATAACACAGTAGTCATCGCACTTGTCGCGCTGTTGGTAGGAGGCGGCGCCGGATTTTTCGGCGGCGTGCAGTACCAGAAAAACCAGCGCCAGCAGACCGATCAGGGCGGCGGCAATCATCAGGCCATGAGAGGTGCATCCGGACAACCCGGGCAAAACGGCGGGCGCTTTGGCGGCAGAGGCGGGAGCGGTGCCGCAGGAGACATACTTTCGGTAGACAGCAATTCCATCACCGTAAAACTTTCCGACGGCAGCTCAAAGATTGTGGTTCTGACGGGTTCAACCGCCATCAATAAGGCGGCAAGCGCGTCTGCATCGGATCTTACCGTCGGCGAACGCGTTGCCGCATTCGGGACGACGAATTCCGACGGCAGCATTACGGCAACCAACGTACAGATTAACCCCGCGGCACGCGGGCAAAATTAGAC
>CAYWVJ010000049.1:0-4651 GCA_964461825.1 uncultured Gammaproteobacteria bacterium | reverse complement strand
TTTTTTGGTGAGAACATTGATGAATTAAAAAAGCGATATATGGCAGGGAAAGTAAGCGACGTCGTAGTAAAAGAGCAATTGTTTGAAGCGCTTATGAAAACGTTCGGTCCGGCGCGTAAACGCTATGAAGATTTGAAATCGCATCCGGAAAACGTAAAAAAGATTTTAACCGTCGGCGCGGAAAAAGCACATGCAGTTGCCCGGATGACACTACAGAACGTACGGGATGCTGTGGGATTAAAAAATCAGTATTCGGCTGCCGCGGTGCCCGATGTGGACGGATGCGTCGGCAAGGTGCTGGAAGCAACAAATAAAGCGGGGAGTGAAAAGCTGATCCGTCTGGTCGTCGACGTGGGCGAGAAAACGCCGCGGGTTATTTTTACCGCGGTGCGGCTCTTCGGATACACGCCGGAATTTTTCCAGGACAAACAATTTTTCTTTATGACGAATATCCCGCCCAAAAGAATGATGGATGAGTATTCAAACGGCATGATTTTGGCGGTGGATGGTGCTGACGGAAAACCGCAGTTTCTTTCTGCGGACGGAATGCCGCCAGGCGCAAAAATCCGCTAATCATGGTATACTTGCCTATCATGGCTGAAAAAACCCCGTCAAAACCCATACGCAGAAACGGCAACGGTAACGGTAAAAAAACGCGCATCTGGATGTTCCAGTTTAATCTTAACCTCAAAAACATTTTCATCGGGTTGTTCATCGTATTTATTGTATTATCATTGATCGGCAGTTTCGCGGGTCAGAACGGCATGTATCCGGAGCGTCCGTTATCGACGGTTATCGCCGATGTCAAATCCAGCAAAGTAGATGCGATTGCAGTCGAGGACAACAAGCTCACCGTTACGTATAGAGACGGTTCGAAAATTACCTCGCGCAAAGAGACGCAGGATTCGCTCGTCAAGCTTCTTTCCGATGCCGGCGCCAGCACGTCCGGCATTGCCATAACGGTCAAAGATCTGTCGGGGACACAGATTTGGCTCAACATTATCTCCAACGTACTCCCGCTGGTGCTTACCGTACTGTTTTTCCTTTTCCTTTTCCGGCAGGCGCGCGGGGCGCAGGACAACTTGTTTTCCTTCGGGCAGAGTAAAGCGCGCGTGTGGAATAAAGATCTGCCCCGCATAACGTTTGCCGACGTAGCCGGCGTTGATGAGGCGAAAAAAGAACTGGAGGAGGTCGTGGATTTTCTTAAAAATCCGACAAAGTACAAGGCGCTCGGTGCGCGTACGCCTAAGGGTGTGATTCTCGTGGGTCCCTCGGGGACCGGAAAAACGCTTCTTGCGAAAGCCATGGCGGGTGAGGCAAAAACCGCATTTTACAGTATCGCCGGGAGCGAGTTTATGGAAATGCTCGTGGGAGTCGGCGCGGCACGCGTGCGCGATCTGTTTGCACAGGCCAAGAAAAACGCGCCGGCGATTATCTTTATCGATGAAATTGACGCGATCGGCCGCATGCGAAGCGTGGGCATCATGGGCGGGCACGACGAGCGCGAACAGACCTTGAATCAGATTCTCGTTGAAATGGACGGGTTTGAGCCGAACACTGCGGTTTTGATCGTTGCGGCAACCAACCGCGGCGATTTGCTTGACCCGGCGCTTCTTCGCCCGGGGCGTTTTGACAGGAGGGTCGTACTTGACCTTCCGGATATGGAGGGGCGTAAAGCCATTCTTGCGATCCATGCCAAAGGCAAACCGTTTGCCGCGACGGTCAACTGGGATAAAGTTGCCAAACGGACGGTCGGATTTTCCGGCGCAGATCTGGAGAACATGCTCAACGAAGCGGCGATCCAGGCGGCGCGCGGCAACAAAAAAGACATCGACATGAAGGATATCGAAGAGGCGGCAACGAAAGTGAAACTCGGACCTGAGAAAAAACGTCTGCAAAGCGATTTGGACCGAAAAATGACTGCGTATCACGAGGCAGGGCACGCAATCGTCAATTACTTCAGCCCGCACCTGGATCCGGTACACCGCATCAGCATCGTGTCGCGCGGCATGGCGCTTGGGTTTACCATGGCACCGCCGGAGAAGGACCGACTGCACGAGACGCGGTCGCGCCTTATCGATGAAATTGCCATGACCATGGGCGGCAGGGCTGCCGAACAGTTGATTTTCAACGAAATGACCTCGGGCGCCGCAAACGACATCGACCAGGCAACGAGAATTGCCCGCTACATGGTGATGGAGTTCGGGATGAGCGACTTGGGACCGGTTAACTTCGGTCCGCAGATGGACGTGACGGAATGGGGAAAAGCATTTACGCAGGAACAGGGAATTTCGCCCGATATGATGGCAAAAATAGATGCGGAAATCCAAAAGCTCATCAGCGCCGGCTACAGGCAGGCGACGGAGATTCTTCGGAAACACCGCAAGGAGCTTGACCTGATTGCCGACGCACTGGTGAAAAAAGAAACGCTCGAAGGAGACGAGTTTGAGGCGCTTCTCGGAGGAAGTAAACGACGGGATCCGTCGTGATGATCCATGAACCGGCTTGTATTAATTGACGGGAACGCGATATTGCACCGAGCATATCACGCGATTCCGCCCCTTACCGCGCCTGACGGATCAGTCGTCAATGCAGTGTACGGATTCGGCACCATGCTGCTGCGGCTTATTGCTGATCTTGCGCCGACGCACGTCGCCGTTGCCTTTGACCGCCCCGCGCCGACGTTCCGCAAAAAACTTTTTGAAGGATATCAGGCCAAGCGTCCGAAAATGGATGACGCGCTCGCGGCGCAAATTCCCAAAGTGCACGAGTTGCTGCAAAGTTTCGGAATACCGATATTCGAGTATGACGGGTATGAGGCCGACGACGTCATTGGTACGCTGACAAAACAATCACGCGGACAGGTAATTATTGTGACGGGCGACCGCGACATCCTGCAGCTCGTGGATGATGACAGGGTTTTCGTGTACATGCCGACCAAAGGATTGTCGCAGGCAAAATTATATGATGAAAAAGCGGTCGTCGAACGCATGGGGGTCAATCCAAAACAAATTCCTGATTTTAAGGCGCTTGCAGGGGACGCGTCGGATAATTATCCGGGAATTTCTGGTGTCGGCCCCAAAACGGCTGCGTCGCTGCTTACCATACATAAAACACTTGCAAACGTGCTGGCACAAAAACAGTTTTCACCGCAGGACGAAGTAAGTGCCAGACTTTGTCATGATCTGGCAACTATCCGTACCAACGTGCCGCTTGAGGGATCCGTAATGCCATTAGGAGACCTCAACCGACCGGAAGCGGTCAGAGAGCTCACGAAGCTTGGATTCCGAACAATGCTCAGGCGAATTACCGGGGAGAAAAAAGAGGAAAAAAACAAAGAAGAAAAAAATAGTGAGCAGCAGGAGTTATTTTAATATGAACATCGCGCTCGTACACGATCAGCTCAATGAATTCGGTGGCGCGGAGCGGGTGCTTTTGGCAATGGCCGAGATCTGGCCCGGGGCGCCCATATACACGGCGTATGCCAGAAAAGAATCGCCGGCCTGGGAGCGGTTTAAAGACCGCGACATCCGCACATCGTGGATGCAATACGCGTATCCGCTGGCAAGCCCGCTGCGGTTTCTGGCGCCGACGATCTGGAATTCGTTTGATTTTTCCGGCTACGACATTATTTTAGGATCGTCCAGCTGGTATATCACCAAAGGTTTTCAAAAAAAGGGCAATGCCATTGAAATTTGCTACTGCCATACGCCGCCGCGGTGGCTTTACGGCTATGCAACGGCTAAAAAACAGAACGCGCTTATCCGCGCGTACGGCACGTCCATCGGGTTTTTCATGCGCCAGTATGACTACCGCGCAGCGCAGCGGGTAGATTATTTTATCGCCAATTCCGAAGAGACCAGGAAGCGGATCGAGAAATTTTACCGGCGCGATGCGGTCGTTATCTACCCTCCTGTTGATCTTCCTGCCGCGCCTGCGGTCAAAAAAGGCGAGTATTATCTATTCGTGTCGCGGCCGGTTGCGAGTAAAGGGCTGGAAGAGGCAATTGTCGCGACCAAAACACTCGGTGTGCCGCTGAAGATTGTGGGCGCACGCGGCAGATTTGTGCCGGATGATGCACTCGCCAAACTCTACGCCGGCGCCAAAGCGTTTCTTGCCTTGGCCGGCGATGAGGATTTCGGCATAACGCCCGTTGAGGCGATGGCATGCGGCACGCCGGTCATTGCACGCGCCGGCGGAGGGTACAAAGAATCCGTGGTTGACGGTAAAACGGGAATGTTGTTTACAGGCGATCTGGTGGCTGCAATCAAGAAGTTCGAGACCATGACGTTTCAGCGCGAGGATTGTATCGCGCAGGCTAAAAAATTCGGAAAAAAGCGGTTTCAAGAAGAGTTGAAGGCATTTATTTTGCAGACGGTATCTACGCGCCGTCCGGCGGGAAGGTGATCGTCATCGGTTGGCCGTTAACTACAATTGTTTCTTCTTCCCACGGGTAAAACGAGTCTGTTTCTTTGCTCGGTTTTTGCGCTTCCGTTTCTTTTTGCGTTTCGTCTTTCATAGGGTCACGCGGTTTTATCATACGCGGTTCGTTCATGGAGTTCTCACCTCCAGTATCTATTTCTAGAGAGAGTATGACACGGTTTGTTAGGGTGTGCTTGATAAATTATCTGACAGGATCTTGTCAGAAAAC
>CAYWVJ010000048.1:0-4874 GCA_964461825.1 uncultured Gammaproteobacteria bacterium | reverse complement strand
CATGCGCGTTATTGCGGATCTCCAGCTTCATTCAAAATACGCCCGGGCGGTTTCCAAAAACATGGTGCTTCCCGAAATTGCCGCGTGGGCGCGCCGGAAGGGGATAGGGCTCGTGGCAACCGGCGACTGGACGCATCCGCTGTGGTTCCGCGAGATTTTGGGAAATTTAGAGGAACAAGGGAACGGACTTCTCAAACTGAAAAACGAGGATAGTCCGCTTTTCATGCTTGCAACCGAAGTTTCGTGCATCTATTCGCAAAACGGGAAAGGCCGCAGAATCCATACGCTCATTTGGGTTCCCTCACTCAGGTCTGCGGAAAAAATCAACAAGGAAATGACCCGGCGCGGATGTAACCTGATGAGCGACGGCAGGCCGATTATCGGGCTTACGTCTATTCAGGTTGCGGAACTCGTGCTGACCATTGAGCCGAAAGCAATGATTATCCCGGCGCATTGTCTCCTGCCGGATTCCATGATTTTGTGCGAAAATTTTGTGCCAAAAAAAATTGACTCGTTGAGGGAGGGCGAAAACGTTTTAACGCATGAAGGACAATTACATAAAATAACTGAGGTAAAAAAACGTCGCTATGGCGGAAATGTGCTTCATATACAGTCATGGTATTTCCGACCGGGTCTTGTCACGACACCGGAGCATCCATATTATGCCATTAAAACCATAAAAAAATGTCCAACAACAGGAGATATCTGCCGTCCGAGCAGAGCGCATCTTGCCGTGTGTAAAAGAAAAGATTGTCTGCGCTATACGCCACAATGGATTCAGGCAAAAGACTTAGAGGTTGGCGATGTTTTGGTCTATCCACGATCACGCATTGTTCAAACCCAAAAAGAAACCCTTTTAAACGCTACTATTGGGACAGCGATGCTTCATGCCGGAGGTAAACGGGGAAGGGTCGTGAAAAATAAAGTGACGATAACACCAGAATTAGGAAGATTGGTCGGATATTATTTGGCTGAAGGGTCGACCGATGGGATAAATAGTTTCTCATTTTGTTTTTCTGAAAATGAACAAGCGTACATTGATGATGTGGTGCGATTAACCAAATACGTTTTTGGTATTGGGCATAAGCGTATTTATCGGCGGCGTGATTCAAAAGGCGTGGAAATTGTATTTAATTCGAAACTTCATGCCATCTGGTTTGCCCAGAATTGCTACGCAAAGAGCCCGAAACGTACAGCAAGTTATAAAATCATTCCAGATTTTCTCCTTACAGCTCATGATGCAGTGCAGGCAGAGTGTTTACGGGGGTGGTTCAGGGGAGATCATGGCTATACAACATCCCGGATTCTGGCAAATCAGATGAAAGCTATATGTTTGCGGTTGGGCATCATTCCGTCAATAGCGGTGGACACGGCTGCAAATCATGCAGCGCGAGGAAAACATTTTTTTAACGGAAGACAAATTCATGCGAATCATGATACATTTGCATTTTATAACTTTTCTTATTTTTTCAAAGATCAATTTGATCTAAAAAAAGAAATGCCAAGATCGCAAACAAAGCTGGACAGAAAACATGGATGGATAGACGAAGTGAATGCATATTTGCCGATCAAAGAAATTACGAAACAATCATATGACGGATATGTATATAACCTTGAAGTTGAAAAAACCCATTCGTATGTTGCCGAATTTGCCGCCGTTCATAACTGCTGGACACCCTGGTTTTCGGTTTTCGGCAGTATGTCCGGTTTCGACAGTCTGGAAGAAGCGTACGGAAAATTTGCAAAAAACGTGTATGCAGTGGAGACGGGATTATCAAGTAATCCCGCGATGAACTGGCGCGTTAAAGAACTGGATACGCGTTCAGTCGTTTCGTTTTCCGATGCACACAGCGGGCCGAAATTGGGGCGGGAAGCAACGGTGTTTGATTTTCCGCAGGTGAGTTACGAGGCTGTGTATGACGCAATAAAAAATCAGCATATCGCGTACACTATCGAGTTTTACCCGGAAGAAGGGAAATATCACTGGTCAGGGCACCGGGCGTGCAACATCCGCTGGGGGCCTAAAGACACCGCAAAAAACGGGAACACCTGTCCGGTATGCGGGAAACCGTTAACCCAGGGCGTGGAACAGCGGGTCAGCGAACTTGCCGGCAGAAGCGAAGAAGATTTAAAGCTGAAACGCGACGGGATGATGACCAGAAGCCTCGCATTTCCCAACCGTCCGCCGTTTGTCATGCTCGTGCCGCTGCAGGAGGTAATTGCCGAATGCATCGGGTCGCCGGTTGCCTCGCCCAAAGTCCAGACGCCCTACCTGCAGCTGACGGATGCCCTTGGCGGAGAATTTAACGCGTTAATGCACGCAAAACATGAAGAAATCGCGAATATCGCAGGCGAACGCGTGGCGGCCGGCATTGATAAAGTCCGCGCCGGCGACCTGGTCATTGATCCGGGCTACGACGGCGTATTCGGCGTTGTGAAACTTTGGCGCGACGGCGAGGAAAAACCGCTGGTTGATGCCTCCAAAGAGCAGCTGTCGATTTTTTAGCGTCCGCATGCTATAATCCGCCCCATATGAGCGTCAATGATATTGAAACGCTAAAGCGTTATCAGGAGCGAAGAAATGATGCAACTCAGGTGGAAATCGGCACGCGATCTGGCAAAGATTATCTTGCACAGCTTCCCCACGTGTATGTGAACGCGTGGTCATCGCGCATGCTTGCAAAATTGCCAAAACCTAGGGTTGAAGTATTTCCGATTGCCGTATTTGCTCTTAAGGATTTGGGTATTGATGTAAAACTTCATGGTCCGACAGGGTGGCGTGAACTTGTCGAGGGGTTGAAGTGGTTGTTCGTAACAAAGTGCCCGCAGCTTACGGCTGCCGAGATACTTTTCGAGCACCCAAAAATCATCGACGAGAGGATTGCGGTGCTGTCAGAACCTATTGTTGATACGCGACGCTACGTCTCACAAAACGTTTTTGAGCTTTCGTTTTATCCCAATGGCCATCCACAGCTGGGTGGGCGTAACATTTATGAAGATTGGTTGCCCAAGGATAAAGTTGCCGTGCGACTAATTCCCCATTGACGCCGCGCACTGCCATCAACTATGGTGGTAGTAGAGATTGGAGGTGAGATTTAGATGGCAGCAAAGGGAAACGAAAATTTACTCGCGGCAGCATCCTATTTACTGGGATTTGTCACGGGCATCATCATTCTTCTGGTTGAAAAAGAAAGCAAATTTGTCCGCTTTCATGCGATGCAGTCAACCATTCTGTTCGGCGGCATATTCATCATCAACATCGCCCTCGGATTTATCCCTATTTTAGGGTGGCTTACGGGACTTCTTCTGTCCTTTGTCGCATTTATTCTCTGGATCGTGCTTATGTGGAAGGCATTCCAGGGTGAAATGTACAAAGTCCCGTACGTAGGCGAGATGGCGGAAAAGCAGCTGGCGAAGATGAAGTAACGGCATGATATTTGCCGATCGGCGGCAGGCAGGCGATCTCCTTGCCAAAAAACTTCTTCGTGATCGCGTGGTCGCGGATATTGTGGTGGGGCTTGCACACGGCGGCGTTGTCATATCCTCGGTGGTTGCAAAGACGCTCGGTATTCCCAACGCGGCGCTCATTGTGAAAAAAATCGGCATGCCGGGAAATCCGGAATTGGCAATCGGCGCCGTCGTGCCGGCCGGTCAGACCGTTGCGGTACAAGGGAAACGCGTGCTTATTGTGGATGACGGCATTGCGACCGGTGAGACGATGAAGGCCGCAGTTGCGTGGGTGAAAGATCACGGCGCATCGTCCGTCATTGTTGCCGTGCCGGTTGCGCCGCCGGACGTGGTAATTGCTGCCAACCGGTATATCAGACTGCAAACACCGGGCGGTTTCGGCGCTATAGGCGCATATTATAAAAAGTTTCCGCAGTTATCCGATGCGGACATGGTACAATATCTGTCATGAAACTCATCGTTGGTCTGGGAAATCCCGGTTTTGCCTATGAACAGACCCGTCATAACATCGGGTTCATGGTCATCGATAAGCTCAACCGCGAGCTGCCGCTGGGGGCGCCGCCGGCCTGGAACAGAGACGAGAAAAAGAACGTTCTGACGGTAAAAATGGGTGACCTCATGCTTGCCAAACCGCAGACGTTTATGAACGGATCGGGATATGCGGTGAAAGCGCTCGTTGATTTCTACAAGCTTACTCCCGCCGACGTATGGGTTATCCACGACGACATGGATCTGCCGATCGGGAAAATAAAAATACGCGCGAAAGGCGCCAGCGCCGGGCACCGCGGCGTCGCGTCAGTCATCGAATCACTCGGGACGGACGCATTCGTGCGGTTCCGGCTGGGGATCGGCCGCGGGGTAAAACACAGTTCGGTTATATCGTTCGTACTCTCGCGGTTCCATCGGGATGAAGCAGGCGCATTCAAACATCTCATAAAAAACGGTACGGACGCGGTGCGTATGGCGCTGGATAAAGGCATTGACAAGGCGATGAACCGGTTTAACTAAGCCATGCAGACCGTCGGCGACATCCTCAAGAAATTCAATCCGCTGGAGGACAAATACATTTCCCGCGAATTTCAGGCATACGGGATATACCTCGCCGAAACGCTCAACGATTACAAACACAAAGCGCTCTACATACGGCTCGCCAAAACCGTCCCGCGCGCGATTTTGGAAAAAGCTTTATCGTTTGTCAAAGACGCCAACGCCAGAAGCAAAGCAAGACTTTTTATGTGGAAAGTCGGCGAGCTTCGGAAAAAATGAAACGCGTGCATTGTGTCATTTCCGGCGACGTTGTCGGGGTGGGGTACAGGGCGTGGACCGTGCGGCAGGCGCGGGAACTGGGTATTACCGGATGGGTAAAAAACAGGGAGGATGACACCGTGGAAATTGTCGCGGAAGGA
>CAYWVJ010000047.1:0-4916 GCA_964461825.1 uncultured Gammaproteobacteria bacterium | reverse complement strand
TGACCTCTTGACAAACGCTCTCAAATATTTTTATCTGTATCAATGGAAACGTTCGGACAGGAATTAATTTTAAATTTATACGACTGTGATTTGAAAAAAATCTCGTCAAAACGCGAGATACATAAATTCGTCGTTGCGCTTTGCGACCGCGTGATCCGCATGAAGCGCTTCGGCCGCGCGATTATCCCCCACTTCGGCCACGATAACCCGGTTACCAGCGGGTATTCACTCGTCCAGCTTATCGAAACGAGCTCCGTTACCGCGCATTTTTCGGAATATAAAAAATCCGCGTATCTCAATATCTTTTCCTGCGCGTGGTTTGATGCGAAAAAGACGGAAAATTTCTGTAAAGACTTCTTCGGAGCCAAAAAAGCAGAATCCCATCTTCTCATCCGTGAGTGATCCGATGATTCGAATCATTAGATCATAACGTCCGTACGTAGATTTAGTATGCAAGTTTCCTGTATGATAATTTTGTGAATATTTTTTCATTATTTGCCGGCATCGTGCTTGCGGCGGAATCCGTCGTTTCCCCGATCCCGGACAATACCCCGCTTGTTCTGCCGCCGCCGGTAAAACCGGATATATCCTTTTCGGAGATCATTGCAATCCCCACGCCTACGGCAACGCCGATACCCGTTGCAGCCGCGGCACCGAAACGCCGATCATATACCATCGCATTTTTGGGCGATTCGATGATCGACACGATGGGCCCGGGGCTTCCTGCGCTGAAAGCAAAACTCGGCGATAATTTTACGCTCTTAAATTACGGCGTGGGCGCCACGAACATCGACTACGGCATCGTGCGCATCACGAACGACTACGAATACCTCGGCAACCGGATTCCGTCGCTTGCGTCGCGCCGGCCAGACATCGTCGTTCTGGAGTCATTCGCCTACAACCCGTTCCCCGATGCCGACGGCGGCGTCAACCGCCACTGGCTTGCGCTCTCGCGTGCCGTTGATACGCTCAAAAGCACAATTCCCGGGGTGAAGATCGTGATTGCCGCAACCATCGGGCCGCACGCCTCTTCGGTCATGAGCCCGGAGCACGTAGCCGTCATCAAATCGTATCTCGAAAGCACCATCGCATTTGCGAAAAGCCAGCGCCTGCCGCTTGCCGATGCCTATAACGGAAGCGTCGCGGCGTATACGAATCCCGGCGATCACATCCATTATTCCGACGCCGGGCGCGAATTTTTCGCTTCCAGGCTGGCGGCCGCGATTCAGACTGTGTTATAATGAACGTCTATGGCAAAAAAAGGTCAGCGGGAACTTATGGCACTGGTGTGCTCCGTGTGTAAATGTCAAAATTACGTATCCGTACGGAACAAAGTAAACACGCCGGAAAAAATAAGTTTACAAAAGTATTGTCCGCATTGCAAAAAACACACGCTCCATAAAGAATCGGGTAAATTGGACTGATGCACCGGAATACCTACATTGTCGTCAGTGTGCTTGCCGTCGCTGCCGCGCTTGTGGTGGGCGTGAACGTCGGTAAAAGAATCGGGTTATCGCCTGCCATCGTCCCGACGCCGACGGATGCCCCGACGCCGACGCCTGTAAATTCCCTGCAAACCTACACGAATGCAATCTGCGGATTTTCCCTCCGGTATCCGGCGACGTTTTCGCTTATGGAAAATGCGTCCGGCAGCGCAATATTAAACGCATCGGGCAATCAGAATCAGTCGGTTGTCATGACGTGCCAGAAGAGCATCCCGCGGCCGTCGCTTCCGGCGGATAAAATCGAACCGTTCTTCGTGGAAACCGCGTCCGGTGCGAGCGTTTCGGCAAAGCTCTATCACGACCAATCCGCAAAAGACGGCACGCCGATTGACGCGCTCATTTTCACCAATCCGGTCAACAAGCTCGACGTTTTCATCGCCGGATTCGGCGAGGGATTCAATGCCCTCATTAAAACCATCCTCATCACCCGATAATTTGGTATAATTACCCGTGTTAGGGCCATAGTTAAATGGTATAACAGAGGTCTCCAAAACCTCTATTGGGGGTCCGATTCCCTCTGGCCCTGCAGCCCGCGTTTTGCTGTATAGTATAAATGTATGCGCTGTCCGAATGATGACGGGGAACTTATTGCACACACCGCACAGGGAACAAACGGCCTTGCGCTGACCTACTCCACGTGTCCACTCTGCCGCGGCTACTGGATGGACAGTTTTGCCGCGAATTACATAAAAATACCGGCAGAAAAACCAAAAGAAAAACAAATTTTTTTTAATCAAAACTTCTCCTGTCCGGTTTGCCAAAAAAAACTTGCGCGCGAAACCGAAGAAAACATTCCTGACAACGTATGGGTCTACCGCTGTCCCGATGGTCATGGCTACTTTTTCCCGGCCGGACAGCTTACCGCATTTAAGGCAGCCCAGCAGGCAAAAATCAGCTACCACAAACTCTGGAACATTCCGATCCCGGGCGTTGCCAGCGTACTGTTGGCGGGTCTGCTGTTGTTCGTGCTCGTGGGTGCAGTCGGCCGGCGGCAACTCACGGTAACGCAGGCCAAACAGCTGCTTGTTTCACAGCGCACGTTCGTGGTCCGGGAAACGAACGACGTGCTTTTTATGGCAGAGACGAGCGCGAAAGCGACCCTCACACTGCGCATCGGAAAACGGGAAGAGGCAATGCAGACGCGCGACGGCACCATGCACATGATAGTCCTCCACGATCTTCCGGCCGGTACGTATTCGTATTCGTTTGCGATCACCACAGCCGGCGCGGTGACGCAGTCCAGACCGTTTACGCTGGTTGTACCGTAACCGGACGGTTTACAATTTCAATGTTTTGAGGTAATCGCGGAATTCGCCGTTTAGATCGCGGTGCTGCAGGGCAAACTCGACGACGGTTTTGAGGTATTCGAGTTTATTTCCCGTGTCGTAATATTTGGCATCCGTCACTTCGCACGCGTACACCGGCCGCGATTTCATGAGAATTTTGATCGCGTCGGTAAGCCATATTTCGTTGCTTTTTCCCGGTTTAAGGTCGGCAAGGATCGGGAAAATGTCAGGGGTAAGAACGTAACAGCCGTGCGCAGCCAGGTTGCTGGGCGCTTCTTCCTTCGTGGGTTTCTCCAGAAGTTTTTTAATCTGCCAGATGTTTTTTTCGATGTTCTGTGCTTCCACGATGCCGTAGCGGGAAACGTCCTCGCGCGGCACGCGCACTGCGGAAATCACCGGGTCGCCGTATTTTGCAAACACGTCAATGCACTGTTTCGCGCGCGGCGGATGCGCCCAGATAAATTCGTCTCCCCAGATGGCGACAAACGGCTCGTCGCCGATCACCGAACGGGCGGACAAAACCGGCGTGCCGTTGCCGTACGGGCCTTTTTGGCGGATGTAGATGAAATTGGCAAGCTCCGCGGTTTTTCTGACCGTTTCCAGAAGCTCGTGTTTCCCCTGATCTTTTAACGTCTGGATAAGTTCGTTCGGATAATCGAAGTGGTCTTCGATCGCGCGCTTGTTCCAACCCGTAACGATGATGATATCGGTAACGCCCGAGGCAACCAGCTCTTCCACGACGTACTGGATGACCGGTTTGTCGACGATCGGGAGCATTTCCTTGGGCATCGCTTTGGTCTGCGGCAAAAACCGCGTGCCGAAACCTGCGGCGGGAATTACAGCTTTACGGACCTTCTGCGGTATTTTCATAACGGCATCTGCAATTGTATCGCCGCTTGCGAACGCTTGTCAATTTGATACGATGAAGATTGCAATGAAAAAACTGCTCGTATTGTTGTTGTTTATCCCGATTGTATCCGTGCGGGCGGCGGCATCCGCCGATCCGTTTAAGCCGGGACTGTGCGACAACAACGGCGAGGATCCCGCCGAATCAACCATCTGTCACGTCCGCTACGACGTGGTCAACAGCGTTATAAAACTTGACCAGGTGGACACGACCATTGCCCAAACGTCGCTCATCGGCGTGGCAAAAATCGCCAACATGATCTGGAACGGCATCGTAAAACCGTCGGGAAATTCCTACGCCATCGGCACGACGCGTTCGGTGCCGTACGGCAATCAGGTGGAGTCGTCGGCGTTTGAAGACCTGCGGCCGGCGAAGCTGCAGGACGTAACCGTCAAGGATACGACCCCCAAACGCTACTGCGTCACGTCGCGGCTGTGCGTTGCCGATCCCACTACCGGCAAACTTTCCGGCAACTTTATCACGGACGAGGAATGGTGCACGCAGGAGGACGTACCGGGCCTGAACGCGCTTACCCAGGGGAATCAGGCCATTTCCTCCTACGTGACGCGTTACGAACAGCCGTCAGCCAATTTTACGAAACCGGAAATCAAGACGAAAAAACTTACCGCGCCGTCCTGCAGCGAACGCAGCAGCGGTGACACCATCGACCAGCCGGCGGTCTCAAGCATTAACCAGAATATCTACGGCAAATACACCGATGCAAAAACGAGCATTCCCTACACCATCACCGGCGACATGCAGACGGAAACGACAAAACGGGATATCTTTGGTCAAATTCTTTCGGTATTTACGGCAAAATTCCCCGTACCCGCAACGCACGTTGCCGGCGGCATGCTGCCGTGGCAGGGAAACAACCTGTGCCTCGGCCCAGGCTGCCCGAACGGCACGGATCTTGATCCCATCACGTACCTTGATCCGGAACAAAAGAAAACGCTGCAGGACGCTGGCGGATTCATCAACGCCATGTACCGACCCCAAGCCATCGACGCCAACTATACCGTCGGCCGCGACGCGACGTTTACCAACCAGCCGTTCGAGGTATCGCTCCTTAAAAAAACCGCAAACGCCGACACCACCGTGTATGCGCTGCGGCGCGTTGACGAAGCCCAGACGTACATGAACTGCACGCTTTTAAATGATTCTCTTCAGTCTTCATCGCTCTACCTCGCCGGCCAGTGCAACAAAAGCTGGACGCCG
>CAYWVJ010000046.1:0-5380 GCA_964461825.1 uncultured Gammaproteobacteria bacterium | reverse complement strand
TCCTCGTGTCGATATTTGGAAGAGAAACACCGGTAGAGCTGGATTTCCTGCAGGTATCCAAACTGTAAGAGCAGCCAAATGGTCAGTGATTCCGCAAAAACTGTAAAAGCATTGCCGGGGTAAGTACGATAATGCCGTAATCTTCTTTGATGGCATCAATGTTGTAATGCCGGATGTTATACGAAATAATATACTGCGCCCGCCCGGCGACCGCGCCGGAAATAACATGCGCATCTCCCGGATCCGTTACACAGCGCATAAACGCCTTCACTGCTGTCTGCGCCGGAATAATCCGGCAACAGTCGCGTTCCAGATGCTCCAATGATTCAACGGAAATCTTCAGTCTTATGCATACCGCACGCAATTCCTTGTCTGACGTCCGGGAAATAATTTTCGTGATATTTTTATCATAAAGCAATAGATACGCGGCTCCGGTGTGAGACAATAACGAGGATATAACGACGTCCGAATCGACAAAGATGCGCATACGCTAGCGTTTTGCGCGCACGCTCCGAAGTTCCTTCTCCACCACCGGAAGCTGTTTTCGATCCTCAAGATCCGCGCGGTACAAATCTTCATCAAGTCCGCTCAAAAAGAACGAAAGCGCAGACGACGGAATACGGTATAATTTGCCTATTTTTTTAGCGGCCAATTCGCCCCGGTCAATAAGCTGGTACACGGTATTTTTATTAATCTGTAGTAACGTCGCGACCTGCTCCGGTGTATAGACTTGCATGTTAAACATGATTATATACTATCAAACGAGTCTGAATACGTCAATACGTTATTCTACGGATTATTCGATTTATAGTATACGTACCCGCCGAAGGCCAAACCGGAAATAACAAGAACGATGATGATAAGTCCTCCGGGGCCGGCGCTTTTTCCCTGCGGCACAGTAAACGCCGCGGACACCTGCCCCTGCCCGCCGTTTGCGTTTTTGGCGACAATCAGGAGATTTTTCTGGCCGGGTGAAAGCGTCTTGGTGCTTCGCCAGCTCCAGCGGCCGGCAGCGTCTGCAGTCACGGTGCCCGATACGCCGTCGGGAAATATCGAAACGGTTACAAGCGCGCCGGGCTCGGTAAGGCCGGTCAGCGTTGGCGTGTTGCTTGCAACGCCGTTAGCATCGGTAAACGTGGAAACGGTAATCGATACCTGCGGGCCGGCGCCGATGTTTCCTTCGGTCGGCGTCGGAGTAAGAACAAGCTGCGCGAACGACCCCTGACCGCACAGACACGAAAACTGGTCGCTGCAGACCGGATTGCGGCACACGTTCTGGCCGAATGCCGTTGTACAGGTGAGCCCGCCGGGACAGTCTGCATTTGACGTACACGATTTATTGCAGGACGCAAGAATGTACGAGGTCGGCGTGGGGGTGGGCGTTCTGGTGGGCGTGGGCGTTGCCGGCTCTACATAAACGTACGGTGTGGGCGTCGGGGTCGGGGTACCGGTCGGCGTGGGTGCCGGAGTCGGCGTCGGAGTCGGGGTACCGGTGGGCGTGGGGCTGGGCGTACACGGACTCTGATATGCCGGGGCGCCGGCGCAGGCAGATAAATTCGTTGTCCATTTCTGGCCGGACCCAGGGCAGCAGTACGTCTGTCCGCCGCACGCACCGAATCTTTTACCCGTACAGATTTGTTGATCGCCGTTGGCATCGCACGACGTGGCGCTCGGATCGCAGTTCGTAATCTGATAAATTGCCGGACTCTTCTGCCACAGCACGTTCTGGCATCCGGAATCGTTGCAGCTCCCCTGCGCACGGGGCGGCGGCGCTGTTTTCTGCGATGCCGCAAACATGGTGAACAGTATGCCGGCAAATAACACCGCAAGAAATACGAACATCCACGTTACCTGTCTGACGCTTGGTCCCAATACCAGCGAAAATGCCGGTTTGCCGCGCGATCGTTTCCTCGCCATATTATTCCTATCATCATATATGAGCTGGATTTTTGCAAGAGCCTGTGCTATACTTTCGGTACTACGTACAAACGTGGGAGTCACGCAGAGCGCGACGAACCTATGGCAGTCAAAAAAGTCAAAACCATCGTTAAACTCAATCTCCCCGCAGGTGAAGCAACCGCCGCTCCCCCGGTAGGACCCGCACTGGGCCAGCACGGACTCCCGATCATGGAATTTGTCCGCGCGTACAACGAAAGGACGGCCAAACTCAAGGGCCAGACGATTCCCGCGGTCATTACCGTGTTCGAGGACCGGACGTTCAGTTTCATCACGAAACTTCCGCCGGTTGCAGCGATGATTAAAAAACTGCTTGCCCTGGATAAAGCAGGCGGCCGCGCTGGCCACGAATCCGCGGGCAAACTCACGCGCGCGCAGGTGGAACAGATCGCCAAAGACAAATTGCCGGACCTCAATTGCGACAGCGTCGAAGCCGCGATGAAGGTAGTTGAGGGAACGGCACGGAGCATGGGAATACAGGTGGCGTAACTATGGGAAAAATTCGCGCAATATCGATGGGCGACGAGGGAGCCGAAAAAGAGCAAAAGCGTAAAGCCGAAGCACGCAGGGAGACCAAAAAAAGTAAAAAAGTGAAGGTCGAAGGCGTGGGGATGAAGGGCGGAGAACGCGTGGCGGTCGTTGAAGGCACCGACATCAAACCCGAGTTTAAGAAATTAATCGAAGAGGTTGAACATCACGAGACGCCGAAAAAAACTCCAAAAAAAATAAAACAGCGCGTCCGCTCCAAACGCTACGTGGAAAAGGCATCGCTTGTCGATAAGACAAAACTGTATCCTTTGCCGGACGCAATTTCCCTGGTCAAACAAACGTCGCTCACGAAATTCGACGGCACCGTGGAACTGCACATCAACCTGAACCCCGCGGCGCTCGGCGATAAAAAAGACCTGCGCGGGAGCGTCAACCTTCCCCACGGCACCGGAAAACAGGTGCGCGTGGTCATCGCCGATGAAAAAATCCTCGCGGATGTCGAGGCTGGCAAGATCAATTTCGACATCCTTGTGGCGCACCCGACGATGATGCCAAAGCTTGCTAAAGTCGCCCGGATTCTGGGTCCACGCGGCCTCATGCCCAACCCCAAAAACGGCACCGTGACGACTGATCCCGACAAACGCGCGCGCGAACTTACCACCGGCAGCGTGAATTTCAAAACCGAACCGGACCAGCCGATTATCCACATCGCGGTGGGAAAAGTATCCTTCGACGATGAAAAATTATCGGAAAACGTCAGCGCAATGCTGGACGCCGTCGGCCGCGGCAAGATTGCCAAAGCAACGCTTGCCTCCACCATGGGCCCCGGCATCAAACTCGCCCTCTTCTAAGCCATTTGCAAGGTCTCACCCTGCAATTTATTCATCCATCAACAACGTATAAATTCCTTCATCATATTGCCCCTGCCGGACAAAATCCTCATACGAGGATATTCCGCCGCGCGCATCTTTTGAGAAATACAATAAAATTTCGGCCGTGTTGACCCAATCCGTTTTTCTCTTTCCGAGATACTCACTGTATGAGTTAGGCCACTGTGACAACGTTTGCAAGGTGACACCTTGCAAACCCAAAGGATTTCTGTGGATATAGCGCGAAAGATGCAAAAGTTGATTTTCCGAGTCCACATTCACCGCCTTGTACACCCCCTGATACAGCGGACCGACGCGTTTATGCTTCCGATTAAAATACATGCTATACCGCGTTCCAATCGAACTCATAAAAGCATCCATAGCCCCCGCGTCGCCCTGTTTGATAAGAAAATGAAAATGGTTCGGCATAAGACAGTAAGCTAAAAGCGTTATCGAATCGCAAAAATTATTCAGATGCAGTAGTTTAAGAATTTTATCCTTCTGTGCCGGACGTGTCGATGCGTCAGCGAGTTTCTTGCGCAGCCCCTTTTCGTCTTTCGGCATAAGGTACTCCTTCAAATAGGAAAGAAACACGGCAAAATCCTGCGCATCGATGAATATTGTGCGCTTCTCCACTCCCCGATTGTATATATGATAGTATCCGTTCTCCCTATAAATCTTATTCGTATTTTTTGCGGGCATATTATCAATATAGACAATCACAACGGCATTTGCAAGGTGTCACCTTGCGAGGCTGATCTGTAAATGCTTGACACGATAGTGCGTTTCACCTAAAGTACATTCGTATGGAAGGACAATCAGAAGAAAGCAGAACACAAAAAATTTGGCGTGAAGCAAAACGCATTGAGAACCTAAAGGCAGGTAAAACAGTCGCCGTCGGGTCAGAAGACGCAACGCCGCAAAAAGAAAAACCAGCAATGACCGAAGAGAAACTTAATGAACTGCTTCAAAGAATCTTATCAGGCAGAGCGCAGGAAAATACTGTCCCCAGCACGCTTGCCGCTGATATGAAAAGCACGAAAGCCGCACTGCGACCGGGGCGTCGTCCTCACTGGTCTGGCAGACTGGGAAAGTAACCGCTTGCGCATCGGCACAGTTTCCGTTATAATATAAAATATCCTTAAGACCGTAGGTGGCTCATACATAAATCCTACCGAGGGAGGCACATGGCAACGCAGAAAAAAATCGACACCGTTACCGCGCTTACCGAAAAAATCTCCAAAGCCAAATCAGTCGTGCTTGCCGATTACCGCGGTCTCAAACATAAACAGCTTGAAGAACTGCGGAAAGCCCTCAAAAAACTCGACGCGCAATTTGTCGTAACCAAGAATACGCTGCTTTCCCGCGCTTTTGGGGATAAAAGTAGTTCACTTTCGCTTACGGAGGCCACTGCAACGCTCTTCTCGTTTTCGGACGAAATCACGCCGCTTAAAGAACTCATGAAGTTTTTCAAAAATGCCGGAACAGGTAAAACCAAAGGCGGACTGCTGGGCACGCAGGTATTATCCGATGCCGACGTTGCGCATCTGGCGGCACTCCCCGCCCGCGACGTACTTTTGGCGCAGCTTGCTGCACAATTACACGCACCGGTCCAGAGCCTGCACCGCGCACTTTCATGGAACATCAATACATTCGTGTGGGGATTGAATGAAGTGAAAAAGAAAAAGGGATGAATCCCGTTGGAAGGAGGTGACACTAAACATGGCAAAATTATCAAAAGATGAAATTCTAAAAGCAGTTGAGGAAATGTCCGTATTGGAGCTTTCCGATCTCGTAAAAGCGCTCGAGGAAAAATTTGGTGTCACGGCGATGCCAACGGTCGCCGCGGCCCAACCCGCCGCCGCTGGAGACAGCTCCGGCGAGGCGAAGGAAGAGCAAACCGTATTTAACGTGGTTCTTACCGAGGCCGGCGCCAACAAAATCGGCGCGATCAAGGCCGTCCGGGAACTGGTTCCCACGCTCGGACTTCAGGAGGCAAAAGCACTCGTGGAGAGTGCACCAAAAGACGTCTTGACCGGTGTAAATAAATCCGCGGCAGAAGAGGC
>CAYWVJ010000045.1:0-5460 GCA_964461825.1 uncultured Gammaproteobacteria bacterium | reverse complement strand
TTGACCGTACACGTTGCTGGCTTTTTTATCGTCACACTGTCTGTCAGCGTGAATCCATCCGGCCATGTCCAGGTTCCTTTGACCGTCACGCTTTCGTTCGGGTTCTTTGGCTCTTTCCATAGACCCGAGGACGGGGCGCTGTCCTGATCGGGCAGAAAGATGCCCCCATCGTCCGATTTCGGCTCTACCGAATAACCCAAGCAGGTTGGATCAACCGCGAGCTTGTGATCATGCGTCAAAACGATTGTGCAGTCTGACGGCTCGTTTATGGTTTCGTTGTATGGAAAATCTTGCCCTCCGTAACTGTACGTGCCGGTCGCGGTATACGATTCGGTTGTGTATGGATCACTCCATACATTTCCGAAATCGATTTGATCCGTGGCGACTTGCTTGCCGTCTTGGAAGACTGCAACGTCCAGCCATGCGTCACTGCAGGTCGCGCCGGGCGTGAAGGTTGCTGTGTATTCGTGCTGTATCAAACACGCTTCCGGCTCGTTGATCGTGACATCGTATCCAAACGTCTGCCCTCCGTAGGAATACGTATCCACATATTCCTTGGATTCAAGCTTATACGGGTCAGTCCATGGATTGCCCAGATCGATTTTGTCCGTTTTCACAATCGCGTCATCTTCATAGACGACGACATCAATCCAGGCGGCGGAACAGTTGGCGTCCCCAGTGAAGGATGCTTGCCATTGATGCTCTTTCAGACAGTTTGCCGGCTCGTTGATGGTTTCGTTGTATGGAAAATTTTGCCCCCCGTAGCTGTATGTTCCGGATGCGGTGTAGGATTCCAGGGTGTACGGATCGCTCCACACATTTCCGAAATCGAGTTGATCCGTGGCAACCTGCTGTCCGTCTTCAAAAACTGCTACGTCCAATCGCGCATCGCTGCAGGTCGCGCTGGGTGTGAAAGTAGCTGACCACGTGTGGTCCCCCCCATTATCCCCTGGCGGACAATCAGCAGCTGTGGGTTCCGGATCCATCGGAACGAATCCCAGTACGTAACTGCGGCCCTGCGCATCGGCAAAATAGGAACCAACAGTCACCGGATCTTCGGGAATTGCGTTCACCGAAACCTCGATCGGGTTTTGCCCGGTCTGAAGTCGTTCATCAACGCCCGGCTTGCCTACGTATTTACATACGTAGACTTTCGCCGGCGGGGTGACCGCGGGTGCCGCTTGCGCGGTATCCACGTGCACCACCATCGATGCAACCAAGCTTACGATGAGGATGCCAATAACGGCACCCCAAATCTTTGTACGCATTTCTGCTCTCCTTTTTTTTCTTGACTGGTTTGCTGCCGAACAAAAATTTTCCGTTTCACCTCTTTCTTTTTTTATTTTCGAAACCATTCACTTCCCCCAACGCACCCCGTTTTCAAAAACGAAGCACGTCGGGAGAAGTGACGTAAAAAGGAGAACTGCAACTTGTATCTTTTCTCGTTTGTTAAAGAGCAATACAAAAAATCCACGAAAATGCCCGCTTATGAGCGTTTTGTGGTTATTTTTGCTTTACAAAGTATACTCTATAGGCTCAAATTTGTCAAGATGCCGGACGTGTTATATACTAAAACGAATGGACAAATTCTTCTCGTTTTTCGGCAAGCTCGTCGTCGGAGTTCTCATCGTCGGCGCACTCGTCGGCGGGGGCTACTTCCTGGGCACCGGAAAATTCACCCCGCCCACATACAGCCCGCCGGCAGCCGTGACCACTGCCCCGCCAGCCGAAACCCCCACACCCGCGCCGACCATCGCAGGCCAAACAGTCGCGGGCGGCGGCCTTTCGGGTACGAGTTTCGTTTCCTACACGATTACGGTGCCGCAGCCCTGGACCGTGAAAAAAGAGGAAAATGCCGGTATTACCCAAAAAGTCACGATAAGCCGCGGGCAGTACGCGATAGCCATCTACCAGGCGCCAACGGGCGGCAGCGTGTGCGTGTATCCGGGAGACCCAGCGGCCGACATGTCTTCGCAGTTCGGCCCGTATGTAACTATCCGCGACGCATCGGGCAATGAGTTCCGGCGCGCACCGCCTGCCGGCAACTCCGGCGGATTTACGCTCTGCCAGAAAGGTCCGTCATTGTTCGGTCTGCCCACCATATACGGCCACGTAACCTATGCGGTCCCGGCCGAATCTGACCCGGCAACGATCAAGGAAATGGACGCGATATTTGCTACAATCAGGAAAAGTTAAGGGGAAGCGCTCCACACCCAGCCTAAGCCTTTCACCGAACTTTGCGGATGGCCGGAAAAAATATTCCACAGTGCGTCCATGATCGTGCGGTCAAACGCGCCTGTCTTTTGATGCATGAGATTCCACGCGTCGCGAAAGGATAACTGCTGGTAGCTGTGCCTGTGCCGGCGGTCTTCACACCACGCAACGAGATTGTCGGTAATGACCATCGCCCGGACGGGCGCGGGAAGGTTCATGTCGCCCGCTGTTTCGTGGTACCGGATAATGGTAAGCGCTATTTCCGGCATGTAAAATCCCGCATCCCTCGCGCGGCGGGCAAGCGCAAGTCCCTCGTCAACGTGCGCCGCGGTCTGGCGGAAATCATCGGGGGTAAACAGGTCGCCGTGCGTCAGCCACAAAAGCGGATTTCTCGTTGACACAATTTTTCCGGAATCGTGAATTGCTGCGCCGTATTCTGCGTCGTCTTGCGGCAGGCCGTCTAAAAATTCGGGGTGTTCACGGAAAAGTTTTTCCACAACACGCACTTCAACCATACCATGCCGGTAGACGTTATAGCCGATCATGCGCCGCAGCGGGTCGTTTTCTGCGGCAAATGCAACCAGCCGTTTTCCTTCCTCAAATAATTCGTGTCGCATACAACTTCATACTATATCATACTACCTGCACACTTTTGATAGCTCTTGACAACGTATGATAAGTAATGTACTTTTGTGATAGTAAAAGATCCCCCCGCCCAAAAAAAGGAGTTTCTATGTCGCTTGGTGATGAATGGCCAGATCTGTTGACTGTCCGCGAAGTAGCAAAAATTCTGCGCGTTTCGCCGCTTACGATCAAACGCTGGGGCAAACGGGGAAAACTGCCCGCGATCCGGATAAACTCCCGCGGCGACCGTCGCTATAAAAAGGAAGCGGTGCTCTGGCTCCTGGGGCTGCAGCAAAAAGGGCAAATGTAAGACAAATCGTTACATAGAAGCACACGTTACTTGGTTACTTAGTTACTTTGAAAAAACGCTTGCTTTGAGGGAAGTTAACATTTTTGACATAACGTAGATTCTCTCGTAAACAGACGAAAACTCGTTTTCTGTAAGTAACTTTTCACGCTTTGCCACAGTCAAAACGGCAACGCATTCGTAACATGACCCGCGGGACACAGAAAGAAAATGCTGAAAGTCTTTACCCGTTCTTCCTGATCCTTCCGCAATATTCAATGGAATGGAAAGAGCCGCCCGTTGAACTTGATCCGCAAGGCTGAATTTATACATCGGCGGCCACTTCTTCGTTATCGAAAATATGTAAGAAACAAATTCTATCGCTTCCTGATAAATTCGTAATTCCTCAAACTTGAACTTCATTATTACAAAGTAACCAAGTAACGTGTTTTACTAACTAACGATTTCTGTATTTTGTATCTCTTTGGCCGCATCGGCCGGGTCTACCACGTTGACGTTGAGGCCGGTTCCGAGCTCAAATCCCGCGCGGTGGATGAATCTGGGGATGATCCGGATAAACCAGTTCTGGCCGTGGTAAATATAATAGTTGTAGACGAACATATCGCTGCGGTCCCTGGCCTTAATGGGCGACGCAAGATAAATTTTTTCCATTTTCTGCAAAATTTTCTGTAAAATAGCCGCCAAATCCTGCAGCTGACTGTCCGCCGTATCGCCGAAGCGCGCACCCTCGGCTTTCGGCGCGATCCACGTCTCGTACGGCCACTGGGAAAAATCCGGGCAGTACGTGACAAAAAACGTATTTTCCACGACGACGTTGGCGATCGGCTCGCGGGAAAGCGCATCGAGGTTAATTTGTTTGGGCACGACGACAAGCTGTGCGTGCGGATGCTTGAGGCTCGCGCCTGCGTGGAACCCGTGGTTGCAGAAAATGATGACCTGGCCGTCGCTCTCGTGGGCGCGGTACCGGTCGCGGTATGCGGTTAAAATCCGCGCAACCTGATCAACCGGCAGATGCTCGACGTCGTCGGCATCGGACGGGCTGTGGATGATGACCTCGTGGATGTCGGTTATGGGAAATTTGTTGGGGATCACGCGCACCTGCCAGCCGGGTTTATCCTTTTCCCCCGGGCCGATGCGGTAAACCTCGGAAGGCGTTGCCGCTTCATTCCCCGGGCAAAACGGGCATGCCGTCTTCGTTTGCAAGGCGTCGCCTTGCGAAGCGGGCAGGGATTCATCCGGGCGTTTTGCACGCACGCCGGCGATAATGACCCACCGCTGCGTCCTGACATCGGGAACGTATTTGGCCATACTTTTACAATACTACCAATACGCCAATAAACAAATAAACAAATTTATGCGGGCAAAAATTGCCGCAGTAATAGTTCGGCTTTTTGTTGTTTATCAGGGAGTACCTCCACCTCCACGAGCCCCTGGCCGGGCTGTCCGTAATATACGACGGCGCCCTCCGGCGCGTACACAATTGCCGGGATGGCCAACAGATCCTCTTCTCCGTCGATTGCCAAAATCATTTTTTCCGCCGGGTGGTTGCGCCATTTTTTGATCGTTTCCGCGGCCTCAACCGCCACAAATCCCGGGCCGCTTCTTACCGTTTTCTGAAATTCGCCCAGCGCCGCGAGTTTTTCACGGATGTCGGGAAACGGTTTCCGGTCTACGCGGAAATCCACGATGATAAGATTCGGGATAACGCCGGTCGTGAGTAATGTCTGGGTCGTCATATCGCCCACGGCGATGATTACCGAGTCACGATGCTGTTCAATCGACTGACCCACGGCATCGCCGGTCAGCACGCGGCCCAGCGGTTTGGCAAGTTCCGGCCGCAAGTTATCCGGCATGATGAGCCGGCCTGCTGCATCGATTTCGCCGCTGCGCACGCGTGTTGCGGAAATGGGCTCGCGGTCCTGGGCGGACGCGAGGGGCACGTCAACCAGCACAAGTTCCGGCAAACCCTTTGCCGCGCGCCGCCTGTTAATTTCCTCCCCACGCGTACGGTTATCGGACGTTACGATAATCGCATCCAGACCGTCCATGGATGCTGCCGGCTCGTACGGGTCGTCGATGGCGATAATTTCCGACCTGTTTTGGAAATCATGAGCCGCGAGCCAACGCTCAAGCGTTTGTTTGCGGTCGGCAAACGGCCGGATGCGAGCGTCGGAGCGGAACTTCTGGATAAAAAAATCGCTCGTAAGGCCGATCGTTACCCTGTCGCCGGCGGCAAACGCGCCGCCGATGACCGCCTCGTGGCCTTTGTGCAGCCTGTCAAACGTCCCGCCTAAAAATACGTGGGAGTACATACT
>CAYWVJ010000044.1:0-5803 GCA_964461825.1 uncultured Gammaproteobacteria bacterium | reverse complement strand
CATACCCGCATTCTATCAAAAACCCCGCCGAGGCGGGGTTTTTGATTTTGTATGATTGTCTATTTTTTAATATCCCATGTCGCCCATGCCGCCTGGAGGCATACCTCCACCTGCTGCATTGTCTTTCTTTTCAGGAAGATCCGTAATGAGCGCTTCGGTCGTCAGAATCATCATCCCGACGGAAACGGCGTTTTGCACGGCCGTGCGGGTCACTTTTGCCGGATCCAGAATCCCCGCCGAAATCATGGACTTGAACGCCATGTCCATGGCGTCAAAACCGTAATCCGCGACTTTGGACTCTTCAATGGTTTTGACGACCCATCCGTCGTCAGCGCCGGCGTTTTTCGCAATCCAGCGCGTTGGCTCACCCAGCGCGTGATAAAGAATTTCAACGCCGACTTTTTCGTCTGCCTGGGTAAGCGTTGCCTTGAGTTTACCAAGTGCAGCCCGCGCACGAAGCAGCGTTACGCCGCCGCCCGCGACAATGCCTTCCTCAAGCGCTGCTTTGGTTGCCGCCACCGCATCGTTGACGCGTTCTTTTTTGTCTTTGAGCTCAACTTCTGTTGCCGCCCCGACGTTGATGACTGCAACGCCGCCGGTAAGTTTGGCGAGCCGCTCCTGCAATTTTTCCTTATCAAAATCACTGGTTGATGCATCCATCTCGCGGCGAACTTGGGCTACGCGCGCAACAAGCGCTGCTTTCGTACCTTTGCCGCCGATGATGCGGCAGTTATCCTTGTCCGCCCAGATTTTATCCGCGCGGCCGCAATCCTCAACCGTAACGCTTTCAAACTTGCGGCCGGTGTCCTCGGAAATCACGGTTCCGCCGGTGAGTATTGCGATATCCGCAAGCATTTCTTTTCTCCTGTCGCCGAACCCGGGTGCTTTCACCGCCAGCACGTTGACCACGCCCTTGAGTCTGTTAACGACCAGGGTCGCGAGCGCTTCTCCCTCGATGTCGTCGGCGATAATGACGAGGTTCTTGGAAACTTTTATGAATTTCTCGAGGAACGGCAGCAAATCGCCGATGGCCGAGATCTTCTTATCGGTGATCAGTATGTACGGATCCTCGATTTCCGCTTCCATTTTGTCCGGATTGGTCACAAAATATGCGCTGGCAAACCCTTTATCAAACTCCATGCCTTCTTTGTAATCAATGGACATCTCAAGACCTTTGCCTTCCTCAACGGTGACAACGCCGTCTTTGCCGACTTTGGACAATGCTTCGGCGATGAGTGCGCCGATTTTGGGGTCCTGCGCGCTGATCGTCGCGACTTTGGCTACATCCGAATCTTTGACGGTCTTTGCCATTTTCTTAATTTCCGCAACGACTGCGTCCATGCCTTTTTCCATCCCCGTTTTCAAAATCATGGGGTTAGCCCCGGCGGTTACGTTTTTGAAACCGGCGTTGACGATGGACTGCGCAAGCAGGGTCGACGTTGTAGTACCGTCTCCGGCTACGTCGTTGGTTTTCGACGCCACCTCTTTAACAAGCTGCGCGCCCATGTTCTCAAACGGATCCTCAAGATCGATCTCTTTTGCAACGGTGACGCCGTCGTGGACGATGTTCGGCGCGCCCCATTTTTTATCGAGGGCGACATTGCGACCTTTGGGGCCAAGGGTCGTGACGACCGCCTTGGCCAATACGTTCACGCCGCGGATCATCGCCTGGCGTGCATCTTCGGAAAATTTAATTTGTTTTGCCATATATCCTCCTTATACAACAACTGCCAATATGTCTTTTTGTTCCACAATCTGCCATTCCTGACCGTTTACTTTTACCTCATTGCCGCCCCATTTTTTATACATGACTTTCTGGCCGACGTTGACGACCATTTTGACGGGATTGCCTTTGTCATCGTGGCCGCCGGGTCCGACAGCCATGACCTGTCCGATTTGGGGTTTTTCTTTTGCGCTGTCCGGAAGAATGATGCCCGACGCGGTTTTTTCTTCCGCCTCAAGCGGCTTAATAAGAACGTTGTCAAATAACGGCGTAATTGTTTGTTTTACCATAGGCCCTCCTTCTAGCAATCGTTATGAGTGAGTGCTATTTTACCCAGCATAAAAAATCTTGTCAAGAGGGATGTTATATCGCCCAAGACGCGCGGCCAGTTTCCGCTTCACCCACACGCGTGCGTCCTTCGGGTGAAACCGCAGCACGGTATCGGTAATCACCTCGTTCGTCGTATGGCGTCGCATGTACCAACGCTGTAGGGTCTTGGCTAAAGGCTCGGGAATGATAAATAATTTTACTGCAGCATCGGGCATCTGCGGCGGCGTATTTTTTTGTTTCCACGCGTTCGGCAAATACCGTTTTACCCACGTATTGGCGTTCAGAAACTTTCTGTACGTATGTTTACGGTCAAACAGCGGCTGCATCTGCAGCACTTCATGCGCGGTGAACAAATCATGGTCAGTTATCTCCATGCGGTCATCCGTCATGAACATGTTAAGGCAAATTTTATTCGCGACACGGGTATCGTTGCGCGTGCGCCGCATTCCCGTCAAAAACAAGAGGCACGAGAGCCGCGTCGACCACAGCGTTCCTTTTTTTGCGATGACAAACACGTCGATATCGTCGTCTTTTTTTGCATTATTCATCGAGAGAGCGCCGGTAACGCCGACCAGCTGCACGCTCGGTATCCGCGAAAGAATACGCGCCGCGCGGCGTGCGACCTGCCATTTTGCGTTTTGATAGACCGACCGCGCGTTACGCACCGCGACGGTTTTGTTGCGCAGAAAATACCACTGCGTTTTTTTCACAGGGATGCGGCCGCCGAAAATCAGCCACTTATTGAGTTCTTCGCGCGTGAACGGATAGTCGAAAACGTCCGCGTATGCGAGCGTCAGAAAAACGTGATTCATGTTACGGCGTGGTCTTGGGGGCAGCCGGAACTGAGAGACCATAACTTCCCAATACCTGTGCAAATCCTGCTGACATGGTATCGAGTGCCTGCGTCGGCGCGGTTCCCTGTCCTACGGCATTTATCGCATCCGTAAGATATTTGATGAGTTTGTCGTTAATCCCGTTATCGAACGTCCGCCACGCCAACGGGAACGATTTTGCCGTTGCCGCCTGGTTTACGTACGCCCCGACGTATGGGTCGTTGGCAAGCGTGTTTGCCAGATCCACGCGCGCATACGGCTCACCGAAAAGCCGCGCTTTCGCTTCGTCTGCGTAGAGTTTCGTCACCGTGTCACGGCTCGTCAGGTATTTGACAAATTTCCACGCAGCCGCCGGTACTTTCGATTTTGCCGAAACCCCTTCTACCCAATAGGATGCCCAGTTGACGGTATTGCCGGGCAGCTGCGGCACCGGTGCGATCTTAAAATTCAAGCTCGGATTAATCTGTTTGACGTCGAATACACGCCACGACGGCGCTATCATCATCGCCGTTTTACCGGTTGCGAATGCGTACACCGAATTATCCATCGAATCGTTCCATGTGTAAACCGGATCGGCCGGATTTGCAAATTTCCGGTAAAACGTCAGCGTATCTTCTGCTTCCTTACCCGTCGGCGACACAAGCCGCGCGCCGTTTTGCATCATCATAAGCGCCACGATGTCGCTGAAATTTTCAACGTTGCCGGTCGTACCCAGCGCAATTGCGGATTTTTGGACCTGCGTATCCGTCCGTACGGTGAGTTTGGGAACCAGGTCCAAAAGCTCCGGCCACGTGGTCGGCGGGTTCGCGCCTGCTGCGGAAAACAAATCCACGTTGTAATACAACCCTAACCCGTCAATCATCATCGGCAATCCGTACACCGACGACCCGCCCACAAGATCCGCCGCGGCAACAGGATAAAACGTGGAGCTAAACTCCGTGGGAGTAATAATGGTTGCCGGCGCCGGCGACAGTTCATTGCGAAGCATCGGCACCCACGTGTTGTGAAATTCAAACACGTCCGGCCCCTCTCCGCGGGCAATCGCCGCCTGAAGCCGCTCACGGTACTGTTTCGGCGACTGTTTTACGTACTGAATTTTTATATTGGGATTTTTGGTCTGAAAATCGGTGAGCATTGTCTGGACCGTCGCGTTATTTTCCCACAGCCCCCAGTACGTGAGCGTTACCTGTCCGCCGCCGCGAAAATACTGGAAACCGAAAAATCCTCCGACGCCCACCCCGACAATAACCAGAACCGCTATCACGACCGTCATAATCCGCTTCAAAAGCGGATTGCCGCCGGATCCTCCCGGTGCATTCCCCCCGGGCGGCGTTTGCGGAATAAAGGGGTTCGGTGCGGGAGCGCCGGCCGGAGGAATAACCAGCGTTTCTTCGGGCGGGGCTGCTGCCTGCGCCGGCGGTTGCGGTTGCGGTGGCGGTGGCGCAGGTTTTGGCTCCTCAACGGGCGCAATCCCCCATCCGCTGCCCGCACTTTGGTTTTCCGGGGCAACGGGATTTCCCGGTAGTGTAAGATTATCATCCATACCGTACAATATACATATCATAACATGCGCCGCGTATTTCTAACATTCGTTTTGCTCGTTGCCGTTCTGGGAACCGGAGCCGTTGGTTTGTACGCTTCCTACCGGCAG
This sequence comes from uncultured Gammaproteobacteria bacterium, assembly GCA_964461825.1. Classification (GTDB taxonomy): domain Bacteria; phylum Patescibacteriota; class Microgenomatia; order UBA10105; family UBA927; genus XYB1-FULL-47-11. The sequence continues at coordinate 1,266 of CAYWVJ010000044.1, read as the reverse complement.
TCGTTCAAAGGCCGCGTCTATCCGAACGTGTACATCGATAGCATTCCGTTCGGCGGTAAGACGCCGGATGAAGTCAAAACCTATTGGATGGGTAAAAACAACCCGTTTGCCAATATCACACTTGAACTTCGTTATGACGCCGCGATCGCAACCATCTCCGGCACAGATCTAGATTTAGGCTACGACGCGACGCTCTCCGCAACGCAGGCGTACGTCATCGGCAGGTCAAACCGGCTGCTCAGCAACGTATACAACCTGTTATTCCGGGAGCGGATTAACCTTGCGCCGTATCTTCGTTGGAACACGCAGGCAGTGAACGATGCGCTCGAACGCATTGCAAATACCGTGAATGCCCCCGCCCAGGACGCGTTGTTTACGTTTGCCAACGGACGCGTCACCGCATTTCGCCCATCCCAGGAGGGCAGGCAACTCAATTCGGATGAAGCGCTCGCGCGGATTCAGACTGCTTTTTTTGATGCGGCAAAAACCGGCAAATCGCGCCTTACGGTTGAACTGCCCATTGATTCGATGCGTCCGAATATTACGACGGATAAGGTAAATTCGTTCGGCATCAAAACGATGATCGGCAGGGGTTATTCGGAGTTTAAGGGGTCCATTCCCAACCGCGTGCATAATATTGCGCTTGCCGCAAACCGCATCAACGGCGTACTCATCAAACCCGGTGAAACGTTTTCATTCAATAAAACAGTCGGTGATATTTCTGCTGCAACCGGCTACCAGTCTGCATACATCATTAAGGACGGACGCACGGTTCTGGGTGACGGCGGCGGCGTGTGCCAGGTATCCACGACGCTTTTCAGGGCAATACTTGCGGCAGGTTTGCCGGTTGCGGAGCGCAACGCCCACTCGTACCGTGTGCAGTATTATGAACAAAGCGGCTATAAACCCGGCCTGGATGCGACCGTGTACGCGCCCTCTGTTGATCTTAAGTTTACCAACGACACGCCCGGCTATATTCTCATTCAGGCAAAAACCGATCTTACGAATTATTCGCTCACGTTTGAACTGTACGGCACAAGCGACGGAAGGGCTGCCACTATTTCCAATCAAAAATTGTGGGACGTAACCCCGCCGCCGCCGGATCTTTACCAGGACGATCCGACGCTGCCCAAGGGGACGGTTAAACAGGTCGACTTTTCCGCGTGGGGCGGGAAAGCATCGTTTGATTACACGGTCGTAAGAAACGGTGAAACGCTAGAGCAAAAAACGTTTTATTCCAATTACAGTCCGTGGCAGGCGGTATAC
>CAYWVJ010000043.1:0-5897 GCA_964461825.1 uncultured Gammaproteobacteria bacterium | reverse complement strand
TTCTGACTCCTCATAATGTAATGTATATAACAAATTTTTTGAAAAGTCAACCGGCGCCGGAATAGTGTACAATACCATCATGAAAAGCGGCGTCGTCGCACTTATCGGCCGTCCGAATGTCGGCAAATCAACGCTCCTCAATAACATCCTCGGCCGCAAGGTTTCGATTACCAGCCCGAAGCCGCAGACTACGCGTTTTACCATTCAGGCGGTGTATGAGGATGAACGCGGACAAATCATTTTCGTGGATACCCCGGGTATTTTTGCAAAAGTCAAAGATCCCATGGGAAGACGCATCAGCAAGCGCGCTGAAGAAGCGCTGCACGGGGCAGTGGATCTGGTGATCTACATGGTAGACCATACGCGCGAACGGGATTTCGAAGAAAACAAGGCGCTTGGCATCGTAAGAAAAGCCCGCGTGCCGAAATTATTGGTCATTAATAAAATGGACGTCGTAAAGCCCTCACACCTTGTGCAATACAAATTCATGGAAGACGAGTTCGACCGCGTGGTGGAAATATCCGCGCTGGGGCGAAAGCATCTCAACACACTCCTTAAAACCATTTTCGCATATCTACCTGAAGGCAAGCCGCAGGTGGACACGTCTACGCTTATCCAGCCCGGACTTAACATCGACAGCAGGCTGTTTATATCGGAAATCATACGCGAGAAAGCGTTTCTCTTTTTACGCGAGGAAGTGCCCTATTCGCTGACCTGCGTCGTTGACGAGGTAACCACGCGCGACAACGGAACCGTGTATATACGCGCAAGAATTTTAACAAGCGCAGACCGGTATAAGGCGATGATTATCGGAAAAAACGGCGTCATGATCAGGGAAATAAGCCAGGCGGCAAGAAAAGAACTGGAAACATCGGCAAACACTAAGGTCTATCTGGCATTGACCGTCGAAACTGACCCGCACTGGTCAGAATATATCGGATAATCTTGCGAGCGTTTCATCGCGGCCCAGGATTTCCAGAGATTCCAGAATGGGCGGCCCGACGGTTTTGCCGGTAACGGCAACCCGAAGTTCCATGAACGCGTCTTTAGCGTTTGTGCCCGCCGTTGCCCGGATTGCTTTCTCCATTGCGTCATGATTCCATAAACACGACATCAAGGCGTCGACGGTCTCTTTTCTAACCAGTTTTTTCGGCGGCCGTTCAAAGAAAAATCCCGCCAGACTCTCAAATTCCGTAAGCGTCTTCATCCTGTCTTTTACCAGCGGAAATATTTGCGCGATTTTATTCTTGGGATATTTTCCGCCATAAAATTCGTTAATTGCTTTTTCAGTAATGTACTTCCCGTTCACCCATTTGAGTTTCTCCACGTCAAAAATCGGCGCCGACGTTTTGATGTCCTCCAGCCGAAACGTGTTTATCATTTCTTCAATGCTAAAAATATCGCGTCCGTCGGGGTACGACCACGCCATCGTGGCAAGGTAATTTTTGACTGCGCCGGGTAAAAATCCCTGCTGCCGGAACCACGATACCCAGACCGGATTTTTCCGTTTGCTCAGTTTACTCCTGTCAGGATTTCTAAGCACCGACACGTGGGCAATCTGCGGCACTTCCCATCCGAAAAACCGGAAAAGAAGAATGTGTTTCGGCGTCGAAGAAATCCACTCTTCCCCGCGGATGACGTGGGAAATTTCCATGAGATGATCGTCAACGACGACGCCCAAATGATACGTGGGAAACCCGTCGGATTTGAGGATGACCTGATCGTCAATGAGTTTATTTTCGAACGAAACGTCACCGCGGATTATGTCATGAAACACGGTCACGCCTTCTTTGGGAACTTTGAGCCGGACGGTTAAACCCCGCTGCAACCCTAGATCACGGCAGTGGCCGTCGTACATCGGCGGCCGGTGACTGGCATGTTGTTGCTGCCGCATGTTTTCAAGTCTTTCCGGCGTACAATCGCACCAGTATGCGTGCCCTTTGTCAACCAGCTCCTGCGCGTATTTTTTATATACCTCGAGCCGTTCGGACTGCCGGTAGGGCGCGAAACTGCCGCCGATATCCGGTCCTTCATCGTGGGAAATGCCCAGCCAGTCAAGCGAAGATAAAATCCGCTGTTCCGACCCCTCAACCAGCCGCGCGCGGTCCGTGTCTTCAATGCGGATGATAAATCGGCCGCCGTGTTGCTTGGCAAAAACGTAATTGATAAGCGCGGTGTACGCGTTTCCGATGTGCAGATCCTGGCCGGTCGGCGACGGGGCAATGCGGGTTCTCACTTTTTTCATGCAGATTGATTCTACCACGCATCACCCCTATACTTAAAATACTGCCATGTCTTTAACCGACACTGCCTTCTATACGCGGCGCGCCATTAACTGGGCGATTTTGGCAGTCATCGCATACGTTATCCTCCGGATTTTCTGGAGCATTTTTATCACGGTATTCATCCTCATCTTTCCGCCGAAACCGCCGCCGCCGAATAATGCGTTCGGAAAACTGCCTGCCATAAAATTCCCTGCCGTTGCGAGCTCTTCCGCGCGGCTGTCGTTCGTGCTGCAGACGATTGAGGGCGACGTGCCTAAAGCGTCTCCGTCTGCGACCGTGTACTTTATGCCAAAAGCCGCACCGAACCTGTTGGCGCTCAACGGTACGCAGGATTTTGCCGGGAGACTGCAGTTTGATCCTAAACCAATCCAGGAAACGAAGAATATTTACCGGTTCAACGACCCTGAGCTTCCGATCCGAAGGCTTCGGTTTGACATCGTCTCGGGCAATTTTATCCTGCGCTACGGGTTTGAGCAGGATCCGTCGGTTTTTACCGAGCGCAATCTCCCCTCACCGGATACCGTAACCAACGAAGCGCAGAATTTTCTTCAGTCGTACGATTTGCTGAAAAGCGACCTTGCCGACGGAACGCCCGCGGTAACGTTCTGGAAATTTAAGGGGTCGGGTTTGACTTCTGCAACGAGTTTATCGGGAGCGGATGCGGTGCGCGTTGACTTTTTCCGCGCAGCAATCGGCGACATGAAAGTGGTTCCGCCCAATCCCGACGAAGCGGCGGTCAACGTCATCTTTAGCGGCTCATCAAATACGAAAAAACGCATCCTGCAGCTGGCATATACGTACTGGCCGGTTGACCTTGCGACGATGGCTACCTACCCGCTCATCCCGAGCGGCCAGGCATGGCAGATGCTCCAGACCGGCGGGGGGTACATTGCCCGCTATCCTACGGGTGCGCCGACTGCCGTGGTGCGCAGCGTCTATCTTGCTTATTACGATTCGTACGATCCGCAGACTTACCTGCAGCCGGTATTCGTGTTTGAGGGAGACAACGGATTTCTGGGTTACGTGCCGGCGATAGATCCGCAGTGGATACAGTAAAGTCAGTCCGGCGGCGTAAATACCTGCCACTGATAATTTGCAAACACCCAGTCAATGAGTTTTGCCGTATCCGAAAACCGATCCTGACTTTTGAGGACGACGGTAATTACGCGCCGTCCGTTTCGTTCGACGAGCGTGATGAGATTCTCTCCCGCTTCCTGCGTCCATCCGGTCTTAATCCCGCCGACGCCGGGAATTTTGCCGAGCAGCTGATTAACGTTGCGCAGCTGATGAAAATACGTATGCGTCACGTCGGAAATGGTGATGGCCGGAATCGCCACCATTTTGGCAATCACTTTATTGTTGAGCGCCGCCTCACCTAACAGCGCCAGATCAACCGGGCTTATTTTTTGATTCGGGTCGTCATAGCCAACGGGATTTGTAAAATAACTTTTCGTTAACCGGAGCGCCCGGGCTTTTGCGTTCATCGCCTCGACGAATTTATCAACGCCGCCGGGATAATTAGCGGCAAGCGCCCATGCCGCATCGTTCCCGCTTTGAATAAGCGCGCCGTACAGAAGGTTTTCTACGGTAATTTTTTCCCCGGGCACAAGCCCCATAACCTGCCCGTCGTTGGCAATATCGGTCACGGTAACTACGTCATCCAGATTATATGCATCAAGCGACACGAGTGCGGTCAGAAGTTTCGTCGTCGATGCCGGCGACAACAGCTCATTTTCATTCCGTTTGTAAAGGTATACGCCGGAATTTATATCCAGAACAACGACGCCGGTAGCCGTAATCTCCGACCCGGGATACGCGCCCGTGATATTTACCGGATACGGCGCGGGTGTGGGCACTGCTGCGGGCCATGGCGGCAGCGACGACGCGTTAGATCCGGCTGAAACGACATAAATATTTTGTCCGGGAGAAAAAAACATGAAGGCGCCGAATGCGGCCAAGAAAAGAATTTTTTCCCAGGATTTTATCCACCATGGCGCGCGTTTCTTTTTCTTAGCCATACGCCTGTATTCCTAATTCCTTAAGCTGCTGGGGTGTCGCAGAACTCGGCGCGTCCATGACGCTTGTCGTTCCCGAAGCGCTCGTCGGAAATGCCATGACCTCCCGGACGCTCGGCTCGCCCAATGCCGCCATGAGAAACCGGTCGATGCCGGGCGCAATGCCTCCGTGAGGAGGGACGCCGTACGTAAAGGCAGTGAGCATGTGTGAAAATTCTTTTTTCTGACCGGCCGTGAAGCCGATTAAGTCAAAAACTTTTGTCTGAATCGCGGGGTCGTGGATGCGGATGCTGCCGCCGCCCACTTCAAATCCGTTTAATACCAAATCATGCTGGAGTCCCCGGACTTTCATCGGGTCGCTGTCCAAAAACCGAACGTCATCGGGGTGCGGTGCGGTAAACATGTGGTGCGACGGCGCGAATTTTGCGCTGCCCGATCCGTAGTAAAAATCCTCTTTACTCTGCCGGGTAAACAGCGGGAAATCGATTGTCCACGAAAACGCGAGTTCGTCCGGGTCATTCTTGTCTTTCCGCAGATCCGGTTTGTCGGTGCCGTATTTTTTCATGACCGCTGCGTGCGAAAGGCGCGGCCACGGCGTCTGCGATATGTGTTTTTTCGGCATCAGCGTTTTGACGAGCCCGGTAAATAATTCCTCAATCAGCACAAGAATATCCTCCTGCGTCACAAACGACATCTCAAGATCCAGCTGGGTAAATTCACCGTACGCGCGGTCGCGGCGCGGATCTTCATCGCGGAAACACCGCGCAATCTGAAAATAGCGCTCAAACCCGGCAACCATCAGAAGCTGTTTATACTGTTGCGGCGACTGCGGCAGCGCGTAAAATTTACCGTGCTGCAGACGCGACGGCACCAGAAAATCGCGCGCGCCCTCGGGCGTGGTTTTGGTAAGTACCGGCGTCTCGATTTCCACGAAATCCTTCCCGAGTAAAAAATTCCTGATAAATGAAACCGCCTTCGAACGCAGCCTGATGTTCTCTGCCATCCTCGGACGGCGCAGATCCAGATAGCGGTACTTCGAACGGATTTCCTCGTTAATATCGTATCCGTCGGTATCTATCGGGAAAGGCAATTCCTTCGCGCGGCTGACTACCGTCAGCGTTTTTATTTCCACTTCAACCGTTCCGGATGCAATTTTCGGGTTGACCATCGCCTCGGGGCGTTTTTTCACGACGCCGGTAACTTCAATAACATCTTCGCCTGAGGCATCTACGGGTTTGCCGACGAGCTGGACGAGTCCCGCGCGGTCCCGCAAGTCCAGGAACATGATTTTCCCGTGGTCGCGGCGCGCCGCAACCCACCCCTGAAGTCTGACCTCGCTGCCCACTAGACCGATTGTTTCATTTGACAGTGTCCGATCCATGCTCCCATTGTACCGGCAGATCCGAGTATTGACAAGAAGCAGCATTGTTTGATATAGTCTTTTTTGGGCTATGCAAAGCGCTATGTGTCACTACATTTTTACCGCCATTATCCTTCGAAAAGAAGGGCGGGATTTGTGGTGAACTAAGACGCAAAAAAGAAAAACCCAAATCCCGCACAAAGAGGCGGGTTTTTTTATGGAGGAATATGGCAAATC
>CAYWVJ010000042.1:0-6320 GCA_964461825.1 uncultured Gammaproteobacteria bacterium | reverse complement strand
CTTCGACTTCGGATTGATAATTCGGGATATTAGAGGAAATTATACCGGGCATAATTCTACTAAACAACATATATAATTAAGCTGTCAAGTGGCATTTGATGCAGAAAAATATAGTACAGGAATATCGAAAAAAGAGAGCGGGTGAGGCTGGGATGTATATTTCACGAATTACCGCATTGTTGAATTAGCTTTAGATAAAGAGATAAATATATATCTAAATTCAATATATATTAAATATAGTCCATCAAAATACCCCGCTGATTATTTTTTAACTAACGATTTGGTCGGAAAATAGTAGGTAATTAAAAATCCCGTCAGAACAGCCTCAGCGGTGCCTATAACCCGTAGTAATATTGATTTACATCTTATAGTTGGTTATTTTGCCGAATAGATAGCTTATAAAAATATGACGTTTTTTCGAGCCCGGTAGCACTCGCGTATATATAGTGCTGTCATTTTTTTAGTACGTTTGCACGGTCCAATGCCTTAAAAATACGATCGGCTGATTCTGAACTTATACGGTGTCAGAAAACAACACGAGTTTGCAGCAATTATCATCTTTAAACTATGAGTGCTAAATTTCTATTATGTTGTAATATCGATCTATTATATGCGTATTCTGGACGAATTGCGTTGCCGAAACGGCAGATGGATTATTTGAACACGAATAGGTGCAGGTATTATTTTTATAGGACACTAGCAGATTTTCTTATTATTTCACGATGATTTCACAGAGCAAATCAGAACTTATAGTTTTTCTATTTGCAAAACGATTGCCCGCATCATATATAATAGGCGTATGTACGATCATACGGCCGTAGAAAAAAAATGGCAGGAAAAGTGGCTCAGCACAAAAATAAACGGTGCTGATATAGCCGGAGCCGGCAGGCCGTTTTATAATTTGATGATGTTTCCGTACCCGTCGGCGGAGGGACTGCACGTGGGCAACATGTACGCGTTTACCGGTTCGGACATCTACGGCCGGTTTAAACGGATGCAGGGCTATGACGTGTTTGAGCCAATCGGACTTGACGGATTCGGCATCCACAGCGAAAATTTCGCGCTCAAAATCGGCCGTCACCCCATGGATCACGCGGTGATTACCCAAAAGAATTTTTACGATCAGCTGCATAAGATCGGTGCGATGTTCGATTGGGAAAGGACGCTGGAAACGTATAACCCTGACTATTATCGCTGGACGCAGTGGCTGTTTGTCCAGATGTTTAAACACGGACTGGCGTACCGCGGGAAGGCGAGCGTGAACTGGTGTCCGGCTGATAAAACCGTTTTGGCCGATGAGCAGGTCATCAATGGAAAATGTGAGCGCTGCGGGAATTTAGTAGAAAACAGATCGTTGGAACAATGGTTTTTTAGAATTACCGCATATGCGGAAAAACTGCTGAATAATCTTCCCAGCCTCGACTGGTCTGAGAAAGTAAAAATCGCACAAGCCAACTGGATCGGTAAAAAAGAGGGGATTAATATTACGTATCCGGTCGTTGACGAGAAAAATGCGGAAATCGGCTCGGTTACCTGTTTTACGACGCGGCCGGAAACGAATTTCGGTGCAACGTTTGTCGTTTTGTCTCCGGAGCACCCGCTTATCAGTCGGTTGAAAACGGTGCCAAAAAGCGGACGGGGCGTATGTACGGGCGCTTTTGCGATTAACCGTCTCAACAAAACAAAACTTCCTCTGTATGTTGCCGACTACGTCGTTTCCCACGTGGGTACCGGCGCGGTCGTGGGCGTTCCGGCTCATGATGATAGGGATTTATTGTTTGCGAAAGAGTTTGATATACCCGTTGTCCGCGTGATTACCGATGACGGCATAATGGAAAACTCTGATTTTCTGAACGGATTGGATGCGGATACGGCTGCAGGCAGGATGACGCAGTATCTGGAAGAAAAAGGCTGGGGCAAGAGGACGACCATCTATCATCTGCGCGACTGGCTCATATCCCGGCAGCGCTACTGGGGCGCGCCGATACCGATGATTTACTGCAAAAAATGTGCAAGCGAGGGTAAATCTTGGTTTACAACTGAGGAAGGTAAAGAGTATATAGAATATCTTGGCGGGTGGCCCGCCAGCAACGCTTTGCGTAGCAATGCGGGCTGGTATCCCGTTCCCGATGTTGATTTACCGGTAAAACTGCCCCGGATCGAGGATTACAAACCGGGCGACGACGGCGTGGCACCGCTTGCCAAGCACAAAGAGTTTTATGAAACGGTGTGTCCCGGCTGCGGCGGCGCTGCTGTTCGGGAAACAGATGTTTCCGATACGTTTTTAGATAGTTCGTGGTATTTCCTGCGATACCCTTCGACTCGCTGCGCTCGCTCAGGGCAGGTCCCTTTTGATCAAACTATAACGAAAAAATGGCTGCCGGTTCATATGTATACCGGCGGCGCGGAGCACAGCGTTTTGCACCTCTTGTACAGCCGGTTCGTCACGATGGCCCTCCGCGACTGGGATTTGCTTGATTTCGATGAGCCGTTTGCCAAATTTTACGCGCACGGGCTTGTCATCAAGGACGGCGCGAAAATGAGTAAGAGCCGCGGTAATGTGGTAAACCCCGATGAATACATAAAATTGTATGGTTCTGATGCATTACGATTATATTTGATGTTTATGGGGCCGTTTGATCAGGGCGGAGATTTCCGCGATGCGTCGATGGAGGGCGTGAGCCGGTGGGTCGGAAGAGTCTGGCGGTTGGCGCAAAAGCAGTCGCACGGGTCAAGCGCTACAATTCATTCGGCGCTCCAGAAGCTGATAAAACGCGTCGGCGACGATATCGAAAAACGCCGCTATAATACCGCAATTGCCGCGATGATGGAATTTACCAATTATGTGGCAGATGAAGGGGGAGCATTAGAACGCGATGATCTTAAGAAATTCATCCGTATCCTTGCGCCGTTTGCGCCGCATCTTGCGGAAGAATTGTGGGAACGCGCAGGCGGAAAATTTTCCGTGCATACGCAGCCCTGGCCGGCGTATGATCCTGCAAAAATTATTGATGAAACCGTTACGATCGCCGTACAGGTCAACGGGAAACTCCGTGATACGGTTGTCGTGAAAAAAGAGTTGGGTTCTATACAAAAAGATATAGAAACGTTAGCAAAAAACAGCGAAAAGGTGCAAAAGTTTTTGACAGGAAAACCTGTCCGCAGCGTGATTTTTGTGCCCGGCAGGCTTATCAATCTCGTCGTATGAATCCGGAAGTAGACCAGCAGATCGTTGTTGAGGCAAATGTACAAAGAAAACAATTTTGGTCGGTGGAGACGGTATCGGGAATTATCGATGCGCATCTTCAGGAGGTAATACCGCACATAGATCGTCCGGACAGCATTATCGTCGTAAATCTCGAGGGCGCGCGGTGGTTTGCATGGCAACTCCTGTACCGTGCAGCACAGGTAACCGGCAACGACCGTTCGGATCAGGCTCGGTACGTGAAGGTAACCAGCGCCACGGGTCAGGCAACACACGGCGAACCGCGCATTGAGCAGTGGTTTGCCAACCCCCGGGAAGTAGAAGGGAAGTATGTGTTTGTACCCGAGGATATTAATGACAATGGACTGACGTTAAAAACGTTGTATGCCAAGCTGCAACAACTGTCTCCGGCTTCAATCGTTACTGCGGTGTTATTTGATAAAGACGGCGTCGTAAAGCATTTTCAGCCGGACATCGTTTTCGCCCGCGTCCCCAAAAGATATTGGATAGGGTCAGGGCTTGATGACGGGAAAGGATACGGCCGGGAGCTTCCCGGATTGTGGGAAGTTTGTAATCTGCCTCGCTGATTTTTCCTTCGCAGTGTGCTACCAGTGAGTAAGTGAAACTGCCCGTTGTTCCGTTGGTGCTTGGTGCGGCAAGCAGTCTGTGTATTGCGGCGGCAGCCGTATTGTTTTTCCGATCGGCGCCGCCACCCGACCCGATCCGGTTTTCCTCCGAAGCGACTGCATCGGCGGTCATGCAGGTTGACGTGGAAGGCGCAGTCGTGCGCCCGGGGCTCTACCGGCTGACCGCGGGCGCCAGAATCGAGGATGCCGTTGCCGCAGCCGGCGGGTTTTCCGAGCGTGTCGACACCGATGCGGTTGCCAGAACCATCAACCGCGCCCAAAAGCTCGTTGACGGAGGGAAAATTTTTGTTCCGGTCATGGCGTCTTCACCTGTACACAGTGCGACGCCGCTGGTGAGCATAAACGCCGGAACGCAGGATGAGCTTGACGAACTCCCGGGTGTGGGCCAGGTTACTGCGCAAAAAATCATAGCGGCCCGGCCGTACCAGACGCTTGAAGAACTGGTGAGCAAAAAAACAGTCGGCCAGTCGGTATTCGACAAAATAAAAGACCAAATTTCCCTGTGATAACGGTTCAAACATTTGTTACCGTCATAAACCGGCTTCTGCCGGAACCTCACGCGGGGCTTTTGAACGGCATTCTGTTCGGCACGAAAGCTGCGCTTTCGAAAGATCTGTACAATGCGCTTGTTGCCTCCGGCACGCTGCACATCGTCGCACTCTCTGGCATGAACATCACGATTCTGGAAGATATAATCGGAAAAACGCTGCTTCCGCTTGTCGGCAGACGGATGGCCGCGATTGCTAGCATCGCGATTATTATCGCATTCGTCTTGTTCGTTGGCCCCAGCCCGAGCATCGTGCGGGCAGCGCTCATGGGTTCGATGGCGCTAATCGCCACGATTTTCGGCAGGAAAAATTGGAGCCTGTGGTCGTTTTTCCTGACCGCCGGCATCATGCTTTTGGTCCGTCCGGGTTGGATCAGTGAGCTGTCGTTCCAGCTTTCCGCCGGTGCGACGCTCGGCATCATCCTGTTTGGCAGGAAACAGAAAAATATATTTCTGGACAATCTCCAGACGACGCTGTCGGCGCAGGTTTTTACGATCCCCATCATTTTTCTGGTGTTCCACAGGATTTCGTTTGTTTCGCCGCTTACCAATCTTTTAATCGGCTGGATTATCCAGCCCATCACCGCGCTCGGACTCATTCTTATCGTTGTACCGTTTCCGCCGCTGTCATGGATCGCGTGGGCGATGCTCGAATATCTTATCGTTGTTATCGAAATTACCGCCAAAATTCCGATGAGTTATATATCTTTTTAGCCGTAAAATGACTATATCAAACAATACCATGATCAGGCTAAACGAATAATAAATTTAATCTGTTTTTTGATCACTAAAGGATAGGAAAACATATGTTTAAACTACGTTTCGGCTATCTCGCAAGCGGCGCAGCTATAGGCCTTATACTTATTGTTAATTTACTCTGGTCATTGCCTGACGGAAACCTCCACATTATTTTCTGCAACGTCGGGCAGGGAGACGCCGCGTACGTCAGATTTGCCGACGGGCGCGACATGCTCGTTGACGGCGGACCGAACGACGCGGTTCTGGGGTGCCTCTCGCGCCACATGCCGTTTTGGGACCGGACGATTGATCTTGTCCTCATGAGTCACCCCAACCGCGACCACATCGCCGGTTTTCTTTCCGTGCTGTCGCGCTACCGCGTGGGCTATTTTGTCCGCGCAGACATCGACGAGCAGTCCGAAACGTACGCAAGCCTCAAATCCCTCATCGCCCAAAAACGCATTCCGGTAAAAATCGGATCCGCCGGTCAAACCATCGCTGTGGGGCGGGCGGTTTTGTCCATTGTATCTCCAGAAGGCTCTCCCGATGCCGCCGGTTTCCGGAACGAATCGGGTTTGGTTTTCGTGTTGCGCTACGGCTCGTTTGACGCGCTTTTTACCGGCGACACGCCGCTTCGCCCTGACTTCGTGGGCGCCCCGGATGTGATTGACGTCGTTAAAGTGCCGCACCACGGGAGTAAAACCGGCTTTATTGCGGCGGTCGTTGCGGCGATGCGCCCGAAAACCGCGGTCATTTCCGTCGGGAAAAATTCGTTCGGCCAGCCCGCGCCGGACGTATTGGGCGCGTATACTGCTGCCGGTTCTTCCGTCCGCCGGACGGACAAAGAAGGGGACATCGAGGTCATATCCGACGGAAATAATTTTGGGGTATTGACAAAATAAAAGAAAGCGTTATAATAATTTTTTGTTGAAAATTGAATAATGTTTTGGCGATGATCCGTTCGAGACGGGGAGCCAACTTTCGAAGAAAGTTGTCCTGAGCGCAGTCGAAGGACCTCAAGTAGAAAGTATAAAATGAGTCAACTCATTTGCTGTCAAGGCTAACTACAGCAAATTTTTGTTGAGAATCAGGGTGGCACCACCCTCGCCAACCGGCGGGAGTCCCTTTGATCCTCCATCCCTCTTTAGGGATCGAGGCTCAAGGGGATTTTTTTATGGAAAAA
>CAYWVJ010000041.1:0-6334 GCA_964461825.1 uncultured Gammaproteobacteria bacterium | reverse complement strand
AAGCGGATCCACTCCTCCGCCACCTCGAAGATGACTTTGAGCGGCGCCTCGAGAATGAAATCGAAAAGAAATATGAAGATGTTGATTTTGGCGATCTCGCCGGAGAGCCAGTGCCCCACCCGCAGGATCGGCAGGAAGAAAAAATCCACGATCGGCCCGAAAAACCCCTCGCGGTCGGTCATTTCGTATTCTTTTGCCGACACGCGGATGCGGTACGCAAAAAACGACACCAGCGTGACGAAAAATACAAAGATGATCTGGCTCGCGACATTAAAGCGCAGCAGGTTGAGGCCGTACAGGATAAGGCCGAACGACAACAGGTACGTAACCAGATAAAATACCGAGAAAACCGCGGTAAGCATCGGCCGCCGGACGCGCACTTTCGGCGTAAATATGTCGGTTTCGTTTTTGAGATCGTCGAAGCGGTACACGATTTTTTTTATCCGGTCAACGAGCCGTTTGGTGTTGTCAGGACCCGGTACGCTCACAAATCCGGCGACCAGAAAAAGGAGGATCGGCGGAAATATGGCGTTAATCGCAAGCGCAAAATACTCGATGCGCCGGGTGATGAACACGTCAACGGGCGCTTCCAGCGCGAACGCGAAAATCATTTTGGTCAAAAATATGTAGATGATGCTGCGAATGACCGCGCGCCGGACTTTGGCGCCGGTTTCGTTGTATCGTTTTGCGGCGATTTCGGATAACGCGCGCTCGAATTCCGGCTGGTTTTCGATGATTGTTTTTGCGCTGCCTCCGCGTTCAAGAAGGAAATCCCTCAGGAGCAGAAACGGCGGTGTGGCGCGCCGGACGTATCTCGACAGCGGTTCGCCGACGGGGTCCTTCAGACCCGTCCCGACAAGCCGTAGGTTGGTTAATAGCAGCGGAAATTCTCCCGAGGCTTTTTCTCCTGTGAGCCCGAACCACGACGGCTGGATCATTTTCATAAGTTCGTAGGTAATAAGCGCATCATCAGATTGTGCGAATGCTCGTTCCACGGCGATGTACGTCTGCATGTTCACGTACCGCTCGTCACTATCGGGAATGCGGACTTTCGGCCGGATTGCCTGGTAGAAAAACGAGTTGAGCGCGCTGCGTTCCAGCCCGGAAACGATCGCGTCCTCGATTTCGCTGGACATGAGCCCCATGATCGTATCCCACGTGATCCCCGCGTTTGCGCTGGAAGTGCGGAACATCTCGCGCCGCAGCAGGAGATACCGGTGGATAACTGCGTCGATTTGCTTGATTTTTTCCTCGTCAATGAGACTGCTGTCGATGTACCGCGCCCACAGAAGTTCCACGACCAGATATTCCGCAAGATCGCGGTGCCCGCCGGACAGGAGAATCCGGCGTTTGAGAATCCGTTCGATGGCGGCGCGCCGTACGAGGTGCTCCGCGCGGAATTCAACCGCGTTTCTGGCTTTTTCGTAGATCCTCGCTAAAATGGAAATGGTTTTGGAGACGCTCACGTGCCCGCCCCCGGAGACCGTCGGTTTTTGTGCCGTGAATACCGAAAGAAGCGCGTCCACCTGTTGCGATAACTGCATACGGGGATAAGTATACACCAATTACGAGTAGCGAGAGAAGCGCGCAAAATCGATGGCTACGGCGATAAGCTGTGTTAGTCCGCTTCCCTGCTGCATGACGGGCGGGAAGTTTTGCCCGCTGGCGCTAGCCTCAACGTTTCCCAGTTTGGTTAAAAGCTGCATATGTTCGGTTGTAGGATTGGTAACAAGTGTGGCAGTGCCTTTAACAAGGAGGGTTGTAAGGGTCTCCTCATCAGTCACCGTCAGTCCAACACGCGCGTGATTTTTGATATTTTGTACCTTTTGGCTTTTATCCATTGCGACAAAATAGAAGCGGTCCTGGTCTACTATATAAAAAATTGGAGTGAGGTACGGGTAATCATCTGTCCCAATCGTAGCAATCGTAGCGACACGATGATTTTTCAAAAAATCACGGACATCCGGAAGAAGTTGCATGCATGTATGATAGCATACAATTGTAATTTTGGGGTCCCCAATGGGGGCCCTGTTTCTCAAGTTTGTCTACGCGGGATTCAAGTTCTTCCATTTGGCCGGATAATATAATCTTTCTTCCTCGAATTTTTTGTAATCTCCGGCTGCCCTATCCGCTGCAGAAAGCAATCTATCGACCCATACGGGTTTGGTATTTTCAACGATTTCTTCCAGAGCTGGTTTTATTTCTTCCCGCAAACGCTGCCAATCAGCTTCATTTAGTACACTCTTTTTTTGTTGAAGACTCTTCATACGCATGAACTATACGTCGTGAAATATAAAGCGTCAATGGAATTATCACTCAGTGTGTTTGGGGGCACTTTCCCTTTTGGACTAACTGTCTATTCCTTGTTAGAATAGGGTTGTCTCCATGAATAAATTAATATTTCTAGGAACCGGGAGTGCGGCGCATCTTACACGGCAACTGACGAGTCTTTGTTTCATCATTGACGATCACCCGTTTCTCATTGACTGCGGCGACGGCATGGGCTCGCTCAGAAATTTAGTGAAATCCGGTGTTCGCCTCGAGGACGTCAATGATGTGTTTATCACCCACCGGCACGCAGATCATATAGCAGGTATGACTCACTACTTATTTCTCAAAATGTTGGAAAAAGAAACGCGGGTTCGAGTGTATGGCCCAAAAGAAGCGGTCGATGTAGTTAAAACTACTTCTCTTCTTTCCCATGATTTAACCGCGCGTAATCAGGAACGAATTGATTTTCATGTCATGAAATCTGGAGATTCCGTTACGCTTGGAAATAGTACGGTGAAAGGCACACGTGTAAAGCATGGGCTTCCGGTTTCGTACGCATATGCATTACACACGGGAGAAACGAAAGTTGTCTTTACCGGAGATATGCAGCCAAACGAAAACTTTGAATCCCTGGCCAGTGGTGCGACCATCATAATTCATGAATGCTTTGGATTGTCGGATAATGAGGAGTTATGGCATACATTAGGCCATAGTAGTGCAAAAGACGCCGGAGAAACGGCATCGCGGGCAGGGGCCAAAAAGCTCATCCTCACTCATCTTCCCACAAAAGATTACGATGTTGATCCAACTCTTCTTAAAATTGAGGCGCAAAAATACTTTCATGGAGAGGTTGCAGTCGCTGAAGACCTGATGGAGGTTACATTATGAAAGATCTTTTACTGTCTGATCTTCGTATACAATAAATCCTTGTAACGGTCCGTAGGTTTTTTCTGCTTGGGTAAGCGATGCATGTCGCAGTATCATATTTGCGGCAACCATGACTCCGTCATGAGAAATAATGAGTGCGCGGCCGTCTTTCGGAAGTCTCCTGAACGTATCCTCAATCAACTTGACCAGGTTTTTGCCCTTTTTAATAATCAACGGTCTAAACTCATCTGTATCAAAAATGACTCCGGCAATACCGAAGGGATGTTGGTTTCCCCGTTCATGGAATTCTCTTTCTTGCTCTTTCGTAAATGGGATCCCACCGGCACGCGCATCGAGGACTGGGTCAATACCCGTGAGTAACAAAGCTGTTTCAACGGCCCTTGGTTTATCGGAAGAAATAACGAGATTAAATGTGTTTACCTCGTACTTCAGCTTGTTTGCAAGTGTTTTTCCAATTTTTGTTAACTGCCCTGTTGCGTTTTTCGGAGCATGTCTTTGAACGTGGACTTCTTTCATATACGCTTATCACTCAGTATGTTGGGGGGTCATCAATGATTCCCTTCTAGAACCGATTGTACGGCAAATGTGGGAACTATGGCAAGAATTGCTGGTGTATAATGAATCGTATGAAGCTATATAAACTTCTTTCTATCGATGAAACCGGTAAGGCTTCTTATGATCATCCATCCGCGTTATTTGTTTTATCAGGTGCAGTGATTCCCGAAAAATTAAGGGTGAAAGTTGACCATAAGATGAGTTTGCTCAAAAAGAAGTTTTTTAATGATGAGGAATTAGTCTTTCACGCACGGGATATGTCAAGGAAGAAGGGTCCCTTTTCGGTGCTTAATAACAATGTCCGCGAACTACAGTTCTGGTCTGAGTTTATTACGTTGGTAAATAACCCTGAAATCAGCTTTTTTTTCGTGGTAACAAACAAAGAGAACGCAAAAATTGCGAGTTGGCAATTGCAAACCATACTGCGCCGATCGTATCTGAAAATTCTTGCAGATTTTACACGGCATCTCAAAATAACAGGATATTGCGGAAAAATTCTCGTTGAGTCTGATGCAGATCAAGATCCATATTTGATTTACGCTCATAATCGAATGCAATCAGAAGGCACAGGTGATGGCAGTGTTAATGGTAGCGAATATAAGAAAATGATTACGTCTTTAAGCTTAGTGAATAAATCAAATCTCGATATAGACGTGCAACTTGCAGATGCAATGGCCCTAATTGCAGGCTTAAATTATCAAATCAATATTCAAAAAAAACCGCGTAAATTAACGAAAATTGAAAATATGAAGATGCGGTTGTTAAACAGAAAATTGTCCGACTCCAAAAACCCCAGTCTCTTTGATATCTTGATTTAGCCAACAAAAAAGCCGGCCGTGGCTATCCGCACACTCACCGACTTCTTATGAGGATACTATATCATATCGAGAGCATTAAGTCAATATTTTGGATTGTTCCAGCCTTCTATTTTAGATGTTGACAATACCTATTAGGGGTGACGTACGGGAGTTGAACCCGTTATAACTTGCTCCACAAGCAAGCGCCTTACCGTCCGGCCCACGTCACCAATGCGTCTATTATATCACGGCCCGAAGAAGCGGCGGACGGCCGTCCACGGCGCAACCCGGACGAGCGCGCCGATATCGGCGGCCGTAAACTGGCCGTCGACGTTGAAATCCAGCGGCAGCAACCGTTTTGCCGATACGACGGTCGTTTTGTCCGTAAGCACACCGATAACCTGCCGCGGCAGATATCCGGGAACGACGATGACGACGCGGTAGGAATTGCCGGGAATAATATTCCGTACACCCGCTGCCGTTACCTGGCCGGCGGTCATCGTAAGACCGGTAAATTTCTCTATGAGCGTATTTTTGTCGTAGACAAGCACCGTGACGTTTTGCGTGGTATTTTGCGTGCGCCAGCCCAGACCGGTACGGACGGTAACCGACGGCGGCGGAACGATGGTGACCGACCGCGTTTCCAGTAATATTTCCGTGCCGCCGCGCGTGAGGGTGACGGTTAGGGGAAACGGACCGGTTTGTTTGGGCGTTGTCAGGCGGATCGTTACCGTGCCCTTTCCTTCCGGTTCAATCGTCGGAACGGTGCCGTCAACGTTGAGCGAATACTCGGCGGGGTTGAGAATTCCCTGGCCGTCGTTTCGGATCGCGGCCGAGAGCGTGTAGGACGTATCGGCAATCAGCGCCGGCGGAATGAGCGGGCTCAAAAGCGTGTAGGATTCGCGGCGTCTGGGTTCCCCTTTTGTTTTGGGTATGGCCTGGTAGCTGCGGTACATGTCGTAAAATTCGCCTGACCCCAGTTTTTTCCAGGAAAAATGGTCAAAGGGCACGTCCTGGTAGTTGAAAATAAACGGCGTGACCGCGGCAATCCGCTGATCGGTCCACGCTGACGCTGCGGCAACGGTGATATTGGCCGCAACAGCCGCGGCGGATAACCGCGCCGGATTAAAAATTTTTCCCTCGCTGTGCTCCCAGCCGGTTTCGGTAATGAATACCGGCAGGTCCTTTGCAAGTCCGAGCGACCGAAGCAGCGACAGTTCCCAGTCGTACGTGGTGAGCGTGCCGCGGCCGCGGGCGTACGGCGAGCCGGAAAATGCGGGATTTGGGTAACTATGTGACGTCCATCCGTCCATGAGCGTGAGAATCTCGGGTTTTGCGGCGACCATGCGCGAAACAAACGACGCTTCGTCGTCGACGCTCGACGCGTCCAGTCCCGCCGGAAGAATGAAAAAATCTTCGTTTGCCTGCTTGAGTTTCGTTGCGAACCGGACGAACGAGTCTGCGTATTCTTCGGGGTTCACCTGGCCGCCCCACTCTCTGGGCTGGTTGGGCTCGTTGAACAGGACGACGTACCGGTTTTCTATTGGCCAGTTGAGGGAATTGAGAAACGAGACGACTTCGTCTGCCCGGTCGTTTTGCGGTTTGGCCCAGTTTGCGCCCTCAACGCGCGTTGCAAGCCGGATTATGGGAATAAGGCGGAGCCGGCGCATTTCGTTGAATATGTTCTGCCAGCGACCGGCGTCGCGGTCCGCGTCGGAGAGCACCATGGTCACGTATCCCCAGTCGCCGCCGGTCGAATTGACAAGCGGCGGGATGGCCGCAATGTCATTGGTGTCCACGATATGGATGCCGTAGCGGTTGTT
>CAYWVJ010000040.1:2918-6360 GCA_964461825.1 uncultured Gammaproteobacteria bacterium | reverse complement strand
GATACAGTAGAAAAAAGTGTTTTTTCTCAAGTAACGAACAGCACAAGCCTCCTTGGCTGTTCACCAAATGAAAAAACAAACGACTGTAGAGATTATTCTTCACAAAATCGTGCCCCATGAGGCACTGACGTTTGATGACGTACTTCTCCTTCCCGGCTTCGCGGATTTTAAGCGCGCCGACGTCGATTTGACCGTGACGCTCCACCCCGGGATTGTTTTGACACTTCCGGTAATTTCCTCGCCCATGGATACGGTGACCGAGTCAGCGATGGCAATCGCCATAGGGAAAGCAGGCGGGCTGGGGGTTATTCACCGCAATTTATCCGTGGAGACAGAAGCCCGTGAAGTGGCGAAGACGAAAAAAAAGCGGGTTTTAGTCGGAGCGGCGGTCGGCGTGGGAACGGATTTACCCGAGCGCGTCCGCGCGCTTACAAAAGCAGGAGCTGACCTGCTCGTCGTTGATTCCGGGCACGGGTATACGAAATTTGTCATTGACGCCGTCAAGGAGATTAAGAAACGGTATGCAAAATTACCCGTTATGGCGGGGAATATCGCGACGTACGACGGCGCGAAAGCACTCATCGGAGCCGGCGCGGACATTCTTCGTGTGGGTATGGGGCCGGGGAGCATTTGTACGACACGCATCGTGACCGGCATGGGAGTGCCGCAGCTATCGGCGGTTGCGGCTGTGGTACGGGCAGCTGCGGGCAGCCGGGTAACGGTAGTTGCCGACGGCGGTATTCGACAGATAGGAGATATGGCAAAAGCATTTGCATTCGGCGCCTCCGCAGTCATGCTCGGGTCGCTCCTTGCCCGGTTTGAACAGTCTCCGGCAGACCGCGTTACTTTTAAAGGGAAAACGTATAAAACCTACCGCGGCATGGGATCCGTTGCCGCAATGCAGAAAGGGGCAGCGGAGCGCTACGGACAATTAAAAACGACGCACAAACATCGATTGATCGCCGAAGGGGTCGAGGGCCTCGTACCGTTTGAGGGAGACGTTTCTTATTATTTCGAACAAATTGCCGGAAGTCTGCGGTCTGCATTGTATTACATCGGCGCACGCGGTATGGAGGAGTTTTTCCGAAAGTCCCGCGTCATCAAAATATCCAACGCCGGACTTCTGGAAAGCCATCCGCATGAAATCGTGATTACCGATGCAGGAAGTAATTACATGCAGTGAGTATGACGCCAGAATTTATTGCAAACAATGATTTTTATCTGGTCGTGACAAGTAACTGCGACCGTGCACATGCCATACAGGAAGTGCTCCCTGGTGGAAAAAGTGTGCACGTGCCTCTTAATGTTGATGAAGAGCGGGTGAAAACCATCAAGGAGAAGGATCCTGTTTCACTTGCGCAGGCAGTTGCGGAAGTGCGCCGTATAGCCGAGGGCAAAGCACGGATGGATTGGCAGGCAATCGGCGGGAGAGAAGGCGCTATTGCGCAGATTGAGACAATTGGTAAACCCCGTTCGATTATCGAGGGTTTTCATGACATGGTTAGGTTTTACGGTGATGCCGTTCATATCGTGATCATGGAAGACGGTACCGTTCGGGTACTCAATAAACTTTCCGAGGAAGAATTGGTTCATGTTCCCGATCTTTTTTCCGGCCGGGAGTCGGCAGTACTTGCTGCGATCGCCTGTATCCGGACGTCGCTTTTGGGACCCGACAGGCCAACGATTAATTCCGTCGTCGGTGCGACGAGATACACGAATACACACGTCGACCGCCGTTCGTATGAAGCATTCGTTATGGCCGAAGGAAAAGAAAACATTTTGAAAAAAGCAGGCGCTATGCCAATCAAGACGAGTCCATTTATCGATGACACGCAACCCGTGACCATCACCATTTCCGGATCAGACGGCACCGGTCGGGATATCACAATACCCGCACACGTGTGGGCAAAACACCAAGAAAGCAGGCGGGTAAGTCAGCACGGAACATTTGTGAATGCGATCGGGGAACTGCTGACGACGTCGGGTAGGCCGATATCGCCAAATGGCGCGATTATCTTTTGAAGATGAAACAAAACCGTTGCAATTTATCAGTTTATCTATTACTATCGTTCATAGATATGATCTGACGCCGCACTCCTTTATTTTTTTGTAAAACGCACCCCATTTGAAAGGAGTATTCCCATGAAACTATTAAAAAACGTCGATCCGCAAATTGCAAAGTTTATCTCTCTTGAGACCAGACGTCAGGACGAGGGGCTGGAAATGATCCCGTCGGAAAATTACGTTTCCCCGGCAGTCCGGGAGGCGATGGGGTCGATCCTTACCAATAAATATTCCGAAGGATATCCGCGTCACCGCTATTACGGCGGGAATGAATATATTGATGAAATAGAACTTGTGGCACAGCAGCGGGCAAAGAAATTATTTGACGTGCCGTATGTGAACGTGCAGCCGTATTCCGGCTCGCCTGCAAATCTTGCCGTGTATCTTGCGGTATGCAAACCGGGCGACACCGTGATGGGGTTAAATCTTACCGACGGCGGGCACCTGACGCACGGGTGGAAAGTTTCGGCAACCGGCATATTTTTCAAAAGCGTTCCGTATCACGTTTCCCGCGACGGCCGCATCGACATGGATGAGGTATGGCGGCTGGCCCGCGAGCACAAACCGCGTCTTATCTGGATGGGCGCGACTGCGTACGTGTACCGGTATGAGTATGACAAATTTGCCGAAGTGGCGGATGATGTCGGCGCATATCTTGCCGCGGACATCGCGCACGTTGCCGGTCTTATCGTCGCCGGCGTGCATCCGTCGCCGGTACCGTACGCGCACGTCGTAACGACGACGACGCATAAAACGCTTCGGGGGCCGCGCGGGGCGATGATTATGGTAACCCGCCGCGGCATGAAGAAAGACCCGGAACTTCCGGAAAAAATCGATAAAGCTATTTTTCCGGGTCTGCAGGGCGGGCCGCACGATCACACGACCGCGGCGATTGCCGTATCGCTTAAAGAAGCTGCCACTCCTTCATTTAAGAAATACGGCGCCCGGATCGTGAAAAATGCCAAAGCCCTCGCGGGCGCCCTCAAAACGCACGGATTTTCACTCGTCGGAAACGGCACGGAAAACCACCTGCTGCTTTTGGATCTCGTGCCGGTGTTCGGGCCGGGCGGCGGATATTTTGCACAGGAGGCCCTCGGCGCTGCGGGCATTACGGTCAACAAAAATACCATCCCCAAGGACCCGTCTTCGCCGTTTTACCCCTCCGGCGTCCGTTTGGGTACGCCGGCAATCACGACCCGCGGGATGAAGGAGCGGGAGATGAAAAAAATAGCCGGATGGATCGCTGCGGCGATCCGTGAGGTAGCCGATCTGCGGTTTCCGAAAGACAAAATGACGTGTACGGCAGCGATAGCGAAAAACAAAAAACTCGCGGGACTGCGGAAAGAAATCGCCGCGTTCACCCGCCGCTTTCCATTGC
>CAYWVJ010000040.1:0-2818 GCA_964461825.1 uncultured Gammaproteobacteria bacterium | reverse complement strand
TTGCCGTAGCATTGTGCTATAATTCTTTCATCACACACACTCACACGATGTATCTTTCCCGTAAGGGCAGTGAGTGGCGGATGAAAAGATACTATGGAAGAAATTACACTACAGCAACTTCTTGAGGCAGGCTGCCATTTCGGACACAAGGCCGAGCGCTGGCACCCCAAAGCCGCGGCGTTTATTTACGCGAAAAAGGACGGCATCCACATCATTGATCTGGCAAAAACGAAAGCTGGTCTTGAAGCGGCGGCTGCATTTGTCCGCGATACGACGGCAGCGGGGAAGGAAGTCATTTTTGTCGGCACCAAACGTCAGGCACAGGGCGTGGTGCGGGAGGAAGCCTCGGCAGTGGGTGCGCCGTATTTTGTCGAACGGTGGATCGGCGGATTTTTAACGAACTGGGACCAGATCAAAAAAAACATTGACAAAATAAACAGGATGGACGCGGACCGTGCCGCCGGCGCATGGAAAAAATACCCCAAACATGAACAGGTGAAGATGGGGCGTTACGTAGACCGCATTAAAACGTATTACGGCGGCGTTCTGGGAATTAAAGACGTGCCGGGAGCGCTCGTTATCGTGGATATTAAAAAAGAAGAGCCCGCGGTGCGGGAGGCCGGCAGGATGGGCGTGCCGCTCGTGGGCATCGTGGATACCAACGCAGACCCGTCACGTGTTGATTATGCCATTCCCGCAAACGATGACGCCGTAGGATCGATTGCGTGCATTGTTCATTATCTTGCTGCTGCGTATAATGAAGGCAAGACCATTTATGCAAAAAGTATCGCTGGAACTGCTGAAAAAACTTCGTGAGGAAACCAAAGCCGGTGTTTCCGACTGCAGGCAGGCGCTTGAGGATGCCGGCGGCGACTACGTGAAGGCGAAAAAACTCATCCACGAACGGGGGTTGGAGAAAGCCGCAAAAAAAGAGGGGAAAGAAACGAGTCAGGGAATTATCGAAAGCTATGTGCACGGCGGCCGCGTCGG
Source organism: uncultured Gammaproteobacteria bacterium (assembly GCA_964461825.1). GTDB lineage: Bacteria > Patescibacteriota > Microgenomatia > UBA10105 > UBA927 > XYB1-FULL-47-11. The sequence goes on along the minus strand of CAYWVJ010000040.1, from coordinate 1,828 downwards.
GGTGCTCGTTGAGCTTCGCTGCGAAACGGATTTTGTCGCCCGGACGGACGATTTTAAGAAGCTCGCGCACGAACTTGCGCTGCAGATCGCATCCATGGATCCGAAAAACGTCGAAGCGCTTTTGGCGAGCCCGTACATCCGCGATGCCGGCGTAAATATTGCATCGCTGGTTAAACAGACGATTGCCAAAGTCGGGGAGAACATAACGGTTGCAAAATTTGTTAGAATGGAACTTGGGTCATAAATGATTGAACCAATCCTAAATACCGCGCGCGAGAAAATGAGGAAAGCCCTCGACGTGACGCGCAACGATATATCTTCCGTCCGATCCGGCCGCGCCACTCCCGCTCTTGTCGAAAGCATTGCCGTGTCCGCATACGGCGGATCGCAGCGGTTGCGTATCATAGAAATGGCCACGATTACGACGATGGATGCCAAAACGGTCGTCATCGCGCCGTACGACCCTTCAACCATCGCGGACATCGAAAAAGGAATTCTCGAGGCAAATACCGGGCTTACGCCGGTGGTTGACCGCGAGATTATCCGCATTACCATTCCGCCGCTTTCCGAGGAACGACGGCTCGAGTACATAAAACTTGTCAAAACTAAGCTCGAAGCCGGGCGCGTGATGGTGCGCCAGATCCGCGGCGATGCGATAAAGGACATGAAAGATTTTCCCAATGAAGACGAACGCAAGCACGGCGAAAAAATGATTCAGGAACTCACCGACGAAATGATTGCGGAAATCGACACGATGGGACAGCGCAAAGAGGCCGAGCTTCTTCAGGTCTGATGGTTATCATCGAATCTATATGTTGCTAACGGTAGTTGTTTTTTTTGCCATATTAAGCATTTTGGTTTTCATCCACGAACTCGGACATTTTACCGTGGCCCGCTGGATCGGCGTGAACGTTGAGGAATTCGGGTTCGGTCTGCCGCCGAGAATCTGGGGAAAAAAGATTAAAAAAACGATTTATTCGATAAACTGGCTTCCCATCGGCGGATTTGTAAAATTATCCGGAGAGGACCCTCCTTCGCATGAAGCTACGGCGGGCAAGCGTGAATTTTTTTGGGCGCGATCGAAAAAGGAACGCGGTGCAATCCTGTTGGCAGGCGTGACCATGAATTTTCTTCTGGCGGTCGCAATTACGGCGTATTTACTGACGCAGGGCGTACAGGAACCGTCTGGCCGCGTCCACGTTGAATCGGTCGCAGCCGGCGGACCGGCAGCTTCGGCCGGCATCAGGGAGCAGGACGTTATCACCGGATTTTCCACGACGCAGTCGCTTATCCTTTTCATAAAAGAACGGGCGGGCAGTCCCACAGCGCTTACCATCCTGCGCGGCGGGCAAACGGAAACGGTTACGGTAACGCCGCGCAAAGATCCGCCGCCGGGGCAGGGGCCGCTGGGTGTTGCGATTTCAGATCTGGAAACAAAAACGTACCCGCTGTCCGTTGCGCCGTTTATCGCGGTAAAAATTAACGTTCTGCGCGCGTGGGACATGATAGCCGGCATCGGCGTACTTATCGGGCGGCTTGCGCGGCTTGAGCCCGTTGGACGGGATGTGGCAGGACCCATCGGGATTGCGGCGGTTACGGGGACTGCGGTCAAGTTCGGATGGAAAGCGGTACTGGAGTTTATGAGCATATTGTCGCTCAATCTCGCGGTTCTCAACGTCCTGCCGATTCCGGCGCTCGACGGCGGCAGATTGGCGTTCGTATTCCTGGAAAAACTCATCGGCAGAAAAGTGAAGCCTGCATTTGAGCAATCCGCCCATCAGATCGGTATGATCGTCCTTTTGATTCTCGTGCTTCTCATTTCGATAAA
>CAYWVJ010000039.1:0-6524 GCA_964461825.1 uncultured Gammaproteobacteria bacterium | reverse complement strand
TGATTTTCGTACATCTCCGCTATTTCTTTTACCGTTGTGGCCTGCGCCGGCGATTTGTCGTCGCGGATGCGCACGAGGCGCGGAAACCGGACCGCGTAGCCAGCCCCGTGCGTCGGTGAGCGGGTCAGGTCGTCGCCGGCAAGCTCAACGAGGATTTTCGGGGTTACCCAGACATCGGGAACAAGAGACTTTGCTACATCGGCGTATTCTTTTGGAGGATTTGGGGATTTCAGGGAATTCAATTTTTCACGCAGGTCTTTCCAGAGCTCATCGGAAACGCCGGTGCCGATTTTCGTCACCGTCACAAACGTGTCTCCTTTGGCGACGCCCACCAAAAACGCGCCGATCCCGAACCCCGCGCGCTTCCCTTCGCCGCGGTAATATCCCATCACGACCGCGTCGATCGTATCGGTGAGTTTTCCGTGGCGGCCTTCCTCTTCCTTAAATTTCACCCAGTGGTACCCTGCGCGGCCGGGTTCATAGGTGCCATTCCATTTTTTCACCACCGCACCTTCCAGACCTTTTTTGAGTTGTTCGTCATGATATTTTCTGATTTCACTCGCCTCTTTGGTGACAATTTCCGGCGACACCTGCAAATGATGCGGATGCGCGATGATCTTTTCCAAAATTTTCCTGCGTTCGGAAAGCGGCGTTGCAAGCAAATCCTTACCGTCTTTGTACATAATGTCGAAGACGAAAAACCGCACGGGAACGTTTTTCACAAATGCCGCAATCCCGTGTTTTCGTTTGCGCGTCACGGTTTGCTGAAACGGAATGTATTTCTGCGTTTTCGGGTCAAAACCGATGGCTTCGCTGTCCAGAATCACTTCGCGGGCTGCAAGCTCACGGCCGATCTCCTGAAGCTCCGGAAACATCGCCGTGGTATTTTCCAGATTTCGGGAGAACGAGTAAACGGCGCCGTGATCAAAATGGACCTGCACTCTGACGCCGTCGTATTTGGGCTCAACCGCTACCTCCCCCATTTTTTTCACCATCTCGTCGGCATTGGGGATGCGCGCACACAGTGATGCCAAAATCGGCGCACCGACCTTGGCGTGAACGTGCACCAACCCTTTAACGCCTGCTTTTTTCACGGTTTCGGCAATATATCCGATGTCCGGCCGGACGTTGTAGGCTGCTTCAAGGCGCGGCCGCAGTGATTTGTTTCCCGCCTCCATCCATGAGAGCGCGTCAAGAATCGTCATGTCTGAAAATCCGAGACGCAGTTTATTCAGGGGAATCCGCGCGATGTACCGGGCTGAAACAGCGTTGCCGTTTTTCAGAAGGTTTGCTAATAGATCAATCTTTTTCTCTTGTGATCCCGCTCCTCCCACGTGAGCAAGGGCGTCTAAATCCGCAAATACGCCGGAAACTGCCGGGTTTCCCGACCCTTTGTGGAGTACGTCAGCAGCTATGCCTAAATCCCCGTGTTTTTTAAATTCCCGTTTGACGTCGTCTTCGGTAACGCCGTAGGCTTTGGCGATAGCCCTGATCATGAATTTATCCGCTATGCCGAATTCAACCGGCTCATATACCGGAACCGTCCGGCCCTGCAGCAAATAGCAGATCTTCCCTATTTCATTCTGCTGTGCATGACGGAAAAGACCGGCAAGGATTTCGGTAATCGCGTTCCGTTTCGTTGTTGCTTCGATTTTCTGGAAATATGTTGCAAGCTCCCTAAATCTCATTTGATGTACAGAAAGTAGGCAGCGGCAATAAGGATAAGAAAGAATATGCCGAATCCTATGGCTACACCGGCATCAGGCTCCTGTTTCGTTGCTTTTTCGATCCCCTGGATTATGACCACCAGCGCAAACAGCGACGGCACGATGAGGAATGCGTACGTAACCCCGGAACCGGACAGATCCATACTCTTATCATCGCTCACACACTGCCCGACGTCAACACGTATTTGACGCCTTTGGTTGACCCTTCTTTGCGCAAGATCCCTTTGCCGATGAGATCCTTGATCTCGCGCAGCACCGTGTCTTCGGAAATCATCGGGAACAGTTCAAAAAACGTCTTGTTCTGCAGAAACCCGCTTTCCTGGATAAATTCGACGATTTTAATCTGCCGTTCTGATAATGCCATCTGCTGACCGCCCAGCGATTTTTTAATCTTGATGTCCGTCGAGATGGCTTTCACTTTTTCTTTGATGCGCGTCAGTTCTATGGCGAGCCCCTCCGTAAAGTACTCGAGCCAGCTCGTCAGCATTCCGCCCTGCTTGCCGACGCTCTGGAGCGCTTCGTAATAGGCAAGCGGTTCGCGGTCGTAGTATTCTTCGAGCGAAAAAAAGCGTTTGATGTCGTACCCTTCGCGAAACAGCGCGAGCGTTGCTGTTGCACGAGCCACCCGGCCATTGCCGTCCAGAAACGGGTGTATGCGCACGAGCTCGTAGTGCATAATGCCTGCCTTAAGGACGCTGTTCATTTCTTCCGGTTTCGCTGCGTTGAACCACTTGAAAAATGCGTCAAGGAGAAACGGAATCTCGACGGCCGGCGGCGGACGAAACGTCACTTCCCCGGTCTGACTATTTTTGACCACTACCTGCGTCCGGCGAAATTCCCCCACCACGTCGTCCGGCAGAATGCGGTTGACGGTGAGCGCGTGGATGTGTTTGAGCGCGTCGGCCGTAATTTCATTGTTATTATATTCTTCAATAAACCGAAGAACCTGCCGGTAGTTTAATACCTCCTGAATATCGCGCTCGCGGCCGACGATTGTGGCTCCGGCGAGCACTTTCTCCGCCTCGGTGAAATTGAGTTCGTTGCCTTCGATATGGGTCCCGTGGTGCACGGTACGTACCAGCGCATCCTCGCGGAACTTGGCTTCCCACGCAGGCACCAGCGGCGCATTTTCGATGACTTCCCGCGCAGACTCGATGATGCCGATGTTTTTGAGAACCTTATTCGAGATAGTAAAATTGGGTGTGTACATGCAATTTTCTGTACGTGTAACCGGTTATTCCGGTATAATAACCGCATGATGCGTAAAAATCAACAGGAAAAGCGTCTGCACGTGCTAATCGTAAAACATATGCTTACGCTTGCCGTCAGCAGTTTCGGCCTGGTTGCCGCCCTTGCGTGGAACAACGTCATTCAGGAATTCGTGGCAGCCTACGTCAAGCCCTATCTGCCGCAGGGCAGCGGACTCGTATCGCTTATCATCTACGCGGTTATCGTCACGGTGATTGCGGTCGGCATTACCTATCAACTGACTACGCTAATTGATAGACTGGAAAGGTAACAAACCATGAAACGGGTCAAAACTGCGCTCGTGCCGCTGGTGCTGTGGTATTTCCGGACGCTCGCCCGTCTGGCGCTTTCCCAAACGCATGCAACAATCATCGGCATTGCCGGGGCGGTGGGAAAAACGTCGACGCGCGAAGCGCTGTTTGCGATTCTTCGCGATATCGCCCCGACCCATATGGTAGCCGGAAACAGTGAAACCGGCGTGCCGCTGGGACTTGTCGGGTTATTCCCCCACGATTATTCCCCGGTTGACTGGCTGCGCATGGTTGTTGCCGCGCCGCTTCGGATCGGATTTCTGCGGCACATGCGCTACGTCATCGTTGAGATGGGCATTGACGATCCGTATCCGCCAAAAAACATGGACTATCTTTTAACCATCGTTCGTCCGCACATCGGCGTCATCACCAATGAATCGGCGGCGCACACGATGCAGTTTGAAAAACTGTTCACCATGCCCGTATCCGATACGGAACGTCTAAAACTTCTTGTGGAAGCAATCACGAAAGAAGATGCAAAAATGGTGAGAGCTGCCGATATCGGGATCGTCAACGGCGATAATCCGTATCTTACCCGCGAGCTTCCCGATGCCGTGCGGTTCGGCAAACCATTCGGATACCGCGTCAGCGCCGACCGCACATCGTTCGAATTTGACGGCATACCGGTTGTTTTTAAGGGGTATGCATTCCCGCAGGAGATGGGGTACGTTTTTGCCGCGGCGCTTTCCGTTGCAGACAAACTGAATATTCCTGCCGATACCGCCGCGGATTTGCTGCAGAAAAACTTTGTTCCTCCCAAAAGCCGGGAAAGCGTATTTGCCGGAATAAAAAATTCCATTATCATCGACTCGAGTTATAACGCTTCGCGCCCGTCGGTTATCTCATTTTTAGAACTCACCGCAGCGCTCAAAAAAAAGACGCGGCGGCACACCATCATCGTTCTTGCGGACATGCTGGAACTGGGAAACGAAGCGCGCATCGAGCACGATGCGGTAGCCCGGGCCATCGATAAAATTCCCGACGAACTGTATCTTGTTGGCCCGCTCACCCGCCGGTTCATCCTGCCGAAATTTCCGGCTGCGAAATGGTTCCCGTCGGTCATTGAGCTTAACGATGCGTTGACGCACATCCCGCAGCGGAGCCTCATCCTGTTTAAAGGCTCGCAGGGTGAGCTGTGGCTCGAGGAATGCATCAAATTATTGCTAAAAAACACATCTGACGTTTCCCGCCTTTGCCGGCAAAATGCGTTCTGGAAAAAGGTGAAACTTGCCGCTGGCAAATGGGTAACGGTATAGTGGATATATGGACGAGCAACCGAGCCAGCCGCCATCGGACGCAACGCCGAAACAATCCGGCGCGTTTGTTATCATTCTTTCGCTTCTGGCAGTTCTTCTGGCGGGTACTACCGCTTACCTCGCATACCAAAATGCCATATTGCAAAAAGAAATAGCCAAGCTCTCCGCATCACTGCCCTCACCGTCGCTCACCCCAACGCCTTCCCCAATAAATTTATCAAAAACCTACATAGATGATAAATATCAATTAGGTATACCAGAAACATGGATAAGACTTCGATATAATGGAATTGGACTCGGGGCACAGTCCAATCCGGGTGAAAATCCAAGAGTATCCCTGGGACTTTCAAGAAATAATGTCTTTAATTTCGAAAAAAGTTTCGAGTGCCACGATAAAACAAACCAGACCTCAATCATCTTAGATGGAAAACCTGTCACAAAAACTTCGTATGTGGGAATTAAGGATGTTGATTTAAGTCAATGTGGCGATAGTTCAGGTTCAAGAATCATCATTATCACTTTAGATAAAAGTACAAAGGACTTTCTCATGGTTGGTTATAATGTCATAAATGAAGCCGAAGCAAATAAATCACTTACTCAAATCCTCTCTACTTTCAAATTTTTAAACCCAGCTAGTTCACCGCCAGTAATTCCAGCAAATTATTAAATAGATTTGAATTTGAAGTCTTTTTCCAGACCCTCAGAGATATATTGCTTCATTAAAGTTTGATATGGCATGTCTTTTTTGTTTGCCACCATTTTAACTTTTGCAAGCAAACTATCAGTGATTCTTAACGAGATCGGCCTTTTGGTTAATTGAAGATTGGGAAAAATTACGTGTCTTGCCTTTGACCAGTCAACATAATCAGTCGAATCGTGAGTTGCCCAAAACTCGCGCTCCTCATCTTCGTTTTTGAAATTTGGTATTGGTTTTAATTTTTTAGTCATATGCTTTTCTCTCTTTCTTACTCATATCCCTTGCTGAGATAATTCTTACCTTATTCTTTCTAATTGTAAAACTTATAAACAGCTTCCTTCCTTTGGCGCTCAATCCTAAGGCTTGAAATCTTCTTTCTTTTTTAGAATGTTTTATATCTTCGGAAAAAATCGTTTCTTCGTTCAAAAAAATATCTTCCGCTTCCTCATTTCCAACTTCATGACCTTTAAAGTTTTTGTCTATGTTCCCTTTGTCCCATTCAAACTGGATCGGTTCTGGAATTACATCAATTTTCATAAGTATATACCCAGTAGATACAATTTGTCAACTTTCAACCTCTTTACAAGAGATATCACACAAGCATACACTAAAATTATGAATCCTGAAAGCAATTTAAATCAATCAACGGATAACGGCCTGCAAACTACAGCAGCCACGTCCGTTGTTACAAAACCGAACAATACAGTAATTATTCTTTTCTCAATTCTGATCTTAATTCTTCTTGCCTCAACCGGATATTTGTATTATCAAAACCGACAACTCAAAATCATGCTGGCAAGATATCAGCAGACTCAAGCTTTTCCCACTCCAACACCCACTTCTGGTGTTACGGCAAATTGGAAAACGTATACAAATACGAACCTCGGATTCTCAATTGAATATCCTCCGGATTGGCAGGTTACGGATGCAAACGCATCTGGCTATCAAGTGAATTTACTTAGTAAAACTGGATCGGTTTCGTTAACGTGGAGTCCGCATGCAGCAGACCAGGGTAATGCAGGAGGATGCAGTTCCGCATGCAATTATACGGACAAAAATGGGTCATATTACTGGACGCTTCTGAAACAGCTTCCTCAAGCTAAAGACAATGCCGGGTTTATAATTCAAGCGACAATAAAAGATGATACCGAGAGCAATCGCACCCTAATCACCCAAATCCTCTCCACGTTCACCTTTTTGGGGCAGACAATCCCGACGCCAACCTGCCGCCCGCGGCCGGCGTGCCTTGACAGTACGCCGCGGTGTCTTATTCCGGAAACCGAAG
>CAYWVJ010000038.1:0-6708 GCA_964461825.1 uncultured Gammaproteobacteria bacterium | reverse complement strand
CTGGTCGGCGGATGCTTTGATATGCTGCACTACGGTCATATTTCATTTTTGCAGGCCGCGAAATCACACGGCGACTGGCTGGTCGTGGCGCTTGAATCCGATGAAAACGTCCGCAGGATGAAAGGCGACGCGCGGCCGATCCATACGCAAAAACAGCGAAAAGCAATGCTTGAGGCAGTGTCATTTGTTAACGAAGTCATTGAGCTTCCTCCCATGCAGGACGCCGACTACGAAGATTTCGTAAAAAAAATCCGTCCTTCGGTGATTGCCATAACAACCGGTGACCCCATAAAAGATAAAAAAGAGCAGCAGGCAAAACAAATCGGCGCAGAACTTGTGGAAATCCCAAAAATCCGCACGCCCTCAACCTCGCAATTGGCAAAGCTCCTCGGACTTGAGTAAAATTGCTTCATGAGAATTCTGGCAATCGAAAGTTCCTGCGACGAAACTGCCGCCGCAATCGTAGAAGACGGGATAAAAATTGTAAGCAGCGTCGTAGCGTCCTCCAAAGACATGCATGAAAAGTACGGCGGCATCGTGCCTGAAGTTGCCGCTCGCGAACAGTTGCGATGCATTATTCCCACAATTGACGAAGCTCTGAAAGACTCGCACAATAACTACCAATCAATCGATTCATTAGCAATAACAATAGGACCCGGGTTAATCGGGTCTTTGTTGGTGGGAGTTGAGACCGCAAAAACCATGGCCATGGTGACAAAAAAACCGATTATCCCCGTCAATCACGTGTTTGCGCATATGTATGCGAATTTTATTGACGGCAAAAAAATACAGTTTCCTGCGATATCGTTGGTCGTGAGCGGCGGGCATACGGAATTATTTTTAATGACATCGCCGAAAGATTTGCAATGGCTCGGCGGCACGCTTGACGATGCCGCGGGCGAAGCGTTCGATAAAACCGCCCGGCTTCTGGGATTCGGATCACGCGGAGGCGTTGCAATTCAGGAAAATGCAGTGAAAGGGGATTTGGATTTCAAACTTCCCCGGCCGCTCATGCATGATGGGTCTCTCAATTTTTCCTTTTCCGGTCTCAAAACCGCAATCCTGCGCGAATGGAAAAAGCACACATCGAATGTGAAACAGCTTCACACCTCGAATATTATATATAAAAAATTGATTGGTGCGTTTGCCTGGGAAGTGCAGGAGGCTATTACCGATGTATTAGTTGCAAAAACATTAAATGCAGCAAGACGGTATAACGCAAAATCCATCTTATTATCCGGCGGAGTGGCCGCGAATTTGTGTTTGCGTAATAAATTCATGATGCCTGCCTCGCCGGCAGTCAGGCATAATTCAAAATTCATGATTCACGTACCTGAGGTACGTTTGTGCACCGACAACGCCGTCTATATCGCAAGTTACGCATACTTCCGAGGGAAGCCAGTCGACTGGCACGAAATCAGCGCAGTGCCGGATCTTTCTGTTGAGATATAATCTTCGCTTCTTCGATGCACCACGGCGAATATTTGTCGGGTATATTTTCCGTCTCCATTAAAAATTCCTGCCATGGCATCCATTTCCATGCCGAAATTTCTTTGGGATTTGGTTTTGGTTCTTCAAACGTATGACCCGTAAGTACCGGACAGATTTCATTTTCCATAATCCCGTGCACATCGGAAAATTTATAGCGGTACGGCGCAATAATTTTTATGTCTCCTGACGAAATTCCCAATTCTTCCTTGAGCCGACGTTTTGCGGCCGTTACGGCATCCTCGTTTGGTGCAGGATGCCCGCAGACCGTATTGGTCCACAGATCCGGAAACGTTTTCCCCGACGCGCGTTTGGTAACCAGCAGTTCTCCCTGACGATTGAAAATAAACAGCGAAAACGCGCGGTGCAACGGCGTATTGATCGTATGCACCTTATCCTTCGGCATCGTGCCGATGGAGTTATCAGAGTCATCAACCAAAACAACGAGTTCCATAATGAAGTGCGCCCGCCTGGTGACGATCCAGGTGCCCCGTCTTTATAAGAGACGTGCTCTACCGGTGAGCTACGGGCGCAACAAGGTAATTATATCATTTCAGCGCAGCAGCTCTTCCATTTTTGATTCGAGTTCGAACGCGCGCTTGCGGTTGGCGCCGAAGATGATGTAGCCGAAGCGATTCGTAGCAAGTGCGCCTTCGCACGTGATGATGAGCCCCTCGCCGGTCTGCTCGTTAAAAAGCACGGGCATCAATACGTCTTTGAGATCACGGAACGTGCGGATGTTTTTTTTGGATAATTCATATAAATTGTTAAACAGAATATACGTCCGGTACAGAAAATCATCGCCGAACAATTTCTGGGCGGTGACAAACACGTGCGTGCCGCCGGTGCGCCTGACGTTCGACTCAGTGACATACAGCTGTCCGTTTTTTGCCGCGATAAAATCAACGTCGAAATATCCGCGGTATCCGGCGCGCCGGTACTGTTCACCGATGTAAAACCCCGTATCAATCATGCGGGCTAAAAGCTGATCCGACACAACGTCCTGCCCGATTTCCATCCCCTTAAATACTCCCTGCCGCACGCGCATGCCGCCGTAGTACAGATATTCCACGCGTCCGTTTTTGAGAATCCGGAATTCGACATTGGGGAACCCGCCGGCGACCGCGGCATTCACGCTTACGAATGACTCGATGATAATCGGAAACAGATTCCAATACGAATCCTTTTTAAGAACGTCGAGAATCGCCGCCTCGCATACCGGATATTCGGCGGGCAAATCGCCTTCGTCAAAAAGGAGCACGCCGGCGCCGGAATGACCCTTGTTGGTTTTAATAACCACGCCGCGTTCCTTGATGTATTTTTTTGCCGCGATTTTCGCCGCGTCCACGATGCCGCTGACGATTATTCCCTCAGGCATCACCAGATCCGGCTCAGCCGCGCGCGAAAGCGCCGCGAGCTGCCGCACGCCGGATTTGCTGCCGTAAAAATTTACGGTCCACGAATCCTCTTCTTCGGGCGCGTCCGGCGTCATCACGTGGAGACCACGGCTTTGAAGCTCCGCAACGAGATTCAAAAACTGCTGACTCGTCGTGTAACCGGTCAGGACCAACCGTTTTGACCCGTTTGCCGCGGCAATGATATGTGCCATCACGTCGTCGTCGTCCAGAATGTCCTCGCAGATGACGCCCGTATGTTTTTTCGGCGTGAGTATGCGGATTCTTCGTTTCCCGAAGAGTTCGGTATAGTAATTGATAAACGATTCGTCAATGGATTTGGGAAAAATGTACAGGATGTTGTCTTCGTCTGCGCAGGAAAACAGGTCGCGCTCGGAAAGGTCGGCGTTCTCCTGAATCTCAAACTGCCTGGCCTTCGTATCGGACATGGCGCTGATAAACGGCCACACGTCTTCGGAGAGGTTAAATATGTAAACGGTCGTTTCCGGTAGTATTTCCATGCAATTATTGCGGAACATTCTCTACAATAGCGCGATCGTAAAAAATGTAAAGAGGGGAAATATCTGTCCGGGGGTTCATTCTTTTTTCCGTGGCCAATATAAAACGATACCCGTTGCGATTGTAAAAATGACGGCTATGCTAAATAAGATTGTATTAATATCCATGACTATTTCTTCCGTTTGGGCTTCTTCATGAAACGGACAAGTACGGCTCCGCTCAATGCGATGATTCCAATTATCACGAGAAATAAATAACCAGCAGTGATTATATTATCTTGACTCATATTGATTTTCCAAAAGTGCCATCGCGGTTTGTATGCATAATAAAGCTAATAGTAAACTCACGATTGTAAAACCAACCCGTTGTGCAAACTGCGAAATAACCGCAAAGCCAATGCTTCCCAAAACAGCTCCTTTCGCAATGTCAAAGAAAAAATCCGCCTGTCTCTCTGCCTGCTTCGCATGGGGAAACCGTTATAACCTCGCCCGCTGGGCGATTTCGGCTTCGATGAGTTCGCGCGAGCGGCCGTATTTCAAGCGCGACAACTGGATAATCGCTTCCGCGACCTTCTGATTTTTCTGTGTATTCACTTTCACCATATCTTTGGTCAAATCCATACTGAACGGTTTCACCGGTTCGTTGTGGACGTTCGTTTTTATGTACGCGTTAAACTTGTCGATGTTGATAAGATCCGCCTCGTTAAACGTCGGCTGAAATTCGTGCTGCAGGTAGTTTGCATCGGTTACCCCGACGCGGAATGCAACGAGCGTGCCGACGTTTCCGAACACCGCGTTTTTTACCTCTTCTTCCATCTGTCCGATGAACTGGTTTGCGACGATGAGATTTAAGTGGTATTTACGGGCTTCGGATAATATCTGCGCAAAATCGGGCGTCGCGAAATTCTGGAACTCATCAACGTACAGATAAAAATCCCTGCGTTTCTCCTCGGGCATATCCTGCCGGCTCATGGCAGAAATTAAAATCCGCGGCACCAGTATGAGCCCCAGAAAGTTACTGTTTTCCTCGCCGACTTTCCCTTTCGAAAGGTTGACGAGTAAAATTTTTCCCTCATCCATGACGCTGCGGAAATCAAACGAGGATTCCGATTGTCCGATGATGTTGCGCATGAGTTTATTGGTCACGAACCGGCCGAATTTTGAAACGATGTAATCCAAAACTTCCGATTTGTGGAAATCCGCGGTCTGGGCGATCTGATCGGTCCAGTAGCGGCGGATGATCGGATCCTGGAGTTTCGGCAACAACTCCTGCACGAATGAACTGTCGGTTAACACCCGCACCACCTCAACGAACGTATTGCCGGGCTCAACCATGACGGTGAGCATCGCGTTTCTGATCGCGTGTTCAAACCGCGGGCCGATAATGCCGGTTTTCATGGGGTCGTACAGTTTATACATGAGTCCGACGATGGACGTGACGACAAAATGTTTCTGCTCCTCGGTTTTTGCCTCCAGCATGTTAAGCCCCATCGGCCGTTCGATATCGGACGGATCAAAATAAATAACGTCTTCGGCGCGCTCGGGCGGGATGCGCGACAACACGCCGTCGATTAAATCGCCGTGCGGGTCAACCACGGCAATGCCTTTGTTTGCCCGGATGTCCTGCACGATCATTTCCTCCAGAAGCTGCGATTTGCCCGTACCGGTTTTACCGATGATATAAACATGGCGCCGCCGGTCTTCGTCGCTGATGTAAATCGGCCGTTCCACGCCGCGATACCGGGATTTGCCAAGATACAGTCCCTGGGTAGGAATCTGGCTGGGCGCCGGTGCGCGTTTGGCATTGAGCCAGAAAATGTGCGCGGTTTCTACGGATTTATTTGGTAAATGATAGATCGTTGCCAGCTCGTCGCTGTTGAGGACGCTGTACTGCGGCCACAGCATGAAATTGGATACCGGAAAATACCGGTAGATAAAATCCATCATGAAGAGTTTCTTGGTAAACAGCGGAAACTTCACTTTCGTAAAGTGGTTATGGTCGCTGGCAAACTGACCGAAGGAGGTTAAAAGATTATCCAGATGCATCTTCGCTTCCTCGTCGGTTTTTGCCGACACGACGAGACGTATAACGGCATTAAATCCCGGTTTCGTAACCTTTTGCTCAATGGATTCCAGCGATTTGGGGTCGACCTTGAAACTTGCTTTTTCGGGGTTTGCCTCGTCTTTTTTCACCTTGGCAATGTACGAGCGGCCCAGACCGCGCCATTTGCCGCCTGTCGGCTGAATAAGTACCTGCACGACGGCGCCTTCCCCCTCGCGCATTTTAGCCAATACCGAGGTGATGGATGATAACGGATCAGTGGGCAAATCGCGGAATACGCGGATCGGCAGAAAGTTAACGTTTTTAAGCCGGAGCGCCGCAAAGGCTACGTGGCCTTCCTGCGTAAATATGGAATACTCGTCCACTTCTTTAATGTCCGCACCCGGATATGCGCCGTGGATCTGTTTTTCGACCAAATCCATGAGTTTTCTCGGAACCGACGCGTAAAACCGGATGTCCTCCTGGCGCGCGACGATCTCAAACGAGAGGTGCGGCTGCGGCGTGAGGAACGACCAGAACCCGCTTTTATACATGCTGGAGAGGCTCGCAAACATCTGTTCCGCCGCGTCAATTTTTATTTCGTTATCCCGCGGCACGGCAATCTGCAGCAGTACGTACTCGAGCGAACGCTCTTCGCGGTCGCGGTATTTCCACACTAAAAATACCACGTACACAAGAATTCCCAGTCCGACGATAACAAGAAGCAAGAATACGAAACTGACGCTGAATACTTCAAGCTTGTAGATAATATCTAGCGCGCTATCGGGCATAGATCCTCACGATTTTTCCGTGCACGTATTTTACGCTCATGTGCACTTTTTTCAGCTGCCGTATGCACCACTGGGAAAGCCACAGCCATGAATCGCGGACGGTTTTGGTCAGCCCCTGGGCTATCTGGTCATCGGTTAACGGAACGGTGGTTGCGGCGGGCATGGGAATGTTTGCCGGGCCGGGCGCCACTCCCATTTGCTGAACGGGTTTTGGGATGGGAATTGTCGTCGGACGGATGGTTACTCCCGCCTGCGATACTTCCTTGGCAAGCCCTTCTGATTCGGGTACGGCTTCGGGAACGGAAAGGTGTTCTTTTTCAGGCAGATCGGTCATAAAATTATTGTATCACGCGGCATACGTAAATATTACTGCATGTGCGGGAAACACCGTTTGTGTCCGGTAATTATTTTGTTGCTTCACGTGTCCGGCCTCGCGGCGCTGCGCCAAAATCCAGATAATCGCAAGTAAAATCCAC
>CAYWVJ010000037.1:5823-7593 GCA_964461825.1 uncultured Gammaproteobacteria bacterium | reverse complement strand
CCGCATTCCGGCAAAAGCTCCCGCACCTGAGATTTCAAAAGAGGCCACGTCATCGGGTGCCGTGCGTGTCGTACGGGTCATTGACGGCGATACGATCGAGATTGAAACGGGTGCGAAAGTCCGGTACATCGGCGTCGATACGCCGGAAACCGTTGATCCCCGGCGGCCTGTCGCGTGCTTTGGCCGCGAGGCGAGCGAAAAAAACAAACAACTCGTCGAAGGAAAATCCGTCCGGCTGGAAAAAGACGTGTCGGAGGTAGACAAGTACGGCAGACTTCTTCGGTACGTATATGTCGGCGACATATTTGTGAATGACTACCTCGTCCGTCAGGGATTTGCGCGGGTTGATACCGTGCCGCCGGACGTTTCATTTGCCCGACAATTTATTTCGTCAGAGCGCGAGGCACGGGAAACGGGACGAGGGTTGTGGGGCGTGTGTCCAACACGGTAAACTGGTCGTATGAAGGCTCGGCTGCCCAGGAAACCCTGGCTACACTGGATTTTTGCCGCCGGCGCTGCAGTCATCGTTGTGTTGACAATTACCGCGTGGGTAGCCGATCGTGTGGCATCGTTGGAGCAGCAGGTTACGGGAACGAAACAGGAAAAAGACAAACTGCTGACGGAGTTTGCGAAACTTCAGTCTGAAGATCAGTACAGGAAAAATCAGCAGTTGTCGAGCGAAATTGGGTCCATTGAAGCCACCTATACACAGGCGGTTTCCGTGTACGAAGATCTGCTTCGGTTCAGGGAAATTACGAAAGCCTCGGGGAAATTTGACGACAGGTTTTCCAATATTCTATCCGTTCTTGCAAAACGTGATTTCACCGGTGCAGCCGCCAAACTCTCGTCTTTGAAAAACGATATCCAGAACGAACGGAACAAAATTGCTGCAACATTTGTGATCCCATCATCTGCTATCCAATCAAATGCGCCGCCGACTGCAGGTTCCTACAGCGCACAGACTGTGACATCTGACGCAGGACAATTTTATGTGCAGATCATTGCTGCGGACCTTGGTAGCACACGCGTATATGTGGATACCGCCTCGACCGCAACGTGCACGAACGATTGTCCTACTCTGCCGCTTTCAACCTACGTATCCCGAAACGGCGCATACGCGGGAGTCAACGGTTCTTATTTTTGCCCCGCATCATACCCGTCATGCGCGGGTAAAACGAATTCGTTTGATACGCTTCTTATGAACCGGAACAAAGTGTACTTTAATTCCGATAACAATACATACAGCACCGTTCCGGCAGTCATTTTCGGAAACGGATTTATCCGGTTCGTCGGCCGATCGCTGGAATGGGGTCGCGATACGTCAATAGACAGCATGATTGCCATGCAGCCGCTTCTGGTTTCGGGCGGCAGTGTCGTATTTGGCGGCAACAGTGATCCCAAAGAAGGCGCCAAAGGGTCGCGGTCATTTATCGCAAACCGCGGGAATACGGTATATATCGGTGTGGTGTTTAACGCAACCGTCGCAGAGTCGGCACGGGTCATGAAAGCAATGGGGATGGATAACGCGCTTAATCTGGATGACGGCGGTTCTGTGGCGCTTTGGTACGGGGGGCCTGCCTCGCAAGGCGGGTATAAAGCCGGGCCCGGCCGCGACATACCCAACGCCGTTATCTTTGTAAGAAAATGATTGACGTACGGGTAAACGAGTGAAACAATAGAGGGGTCATGCCTGACCCAGTGACACCACCGATTCCGATTGAAGAAACGCCGGAAATTATTCCCGAACCATCGCCGCCGCCGCAACAGCCG
>CAYWVJ010000037.1:2930-5723 GCA_964461825.1 uncultured Gammaproteobacteria bacterium | reverse complement strand
GCCGCCGCAACAGCCGATGGCATGGGTGAGTGCGCCGCCGCCGAAAAAATCATCGCCGTTTTGGTCAGTACTGGGCATGATATTTTTGTTTGTCGTGTTGTTTGCCGCGGGAATCTATGGCGCCCCCTACATCAAACAATTTTTGCCGAACGGATTGGTCGGGATAACGCCGCAGCAGCAGGCAGCGGTGAATGCGCCGACCCCAACCCCGACGCCCGTTGATCCGTTCGCAAGCTGGAAAACGTATCAGGTAATAAGCGGCGCCACCAAAGCGCCGATTGCGGGTGTATTTTTCAGACTGCCGCCGGACGTGCTGGCGCCGGTGTGCGATGCGACAACGTGTATGTCGCAGGGGACCTATCTTCCCGGCGGTACGCGGTTTACGGCCGCGGCACGCGGCGCCGGACAACTGCTGTCGGATTTCCGGGGAAGCGCCATTTCCGACGTGGGCGGCGTGGTGTTTACCACAACTGAAACCAGCGTGAGCGGCCAGCTCGCACGCGAGTTTACCGGTACGTTTAGCGGCAAAACAGCGGGCGGATTCGGGTTTACCAGGATGCACGGGGTTATGGTCGCAGTCACGCCGACGATCTCTATTGAACTCAACCATTTCACGCCGTTCGGGATAACGGCGGATTTTGCCGCAGACGAAATGGTGTTTGCGAAAATCCTTCAGACGCTCGTACTGCCGGGGAGCGTAACACCGATACCCACGCCTCTGGCAACAATGAGTGCGACGCCTGCAACTTCTTCAGGATATTAAGGCCACGCGGCAATAATCAGCGGCGTTTTTTCTTCGTGCGGCAGCTCTTGCCAGATTGCTTCGGTCACAAACGGCATGAACGGGTGAAGCAGTTTGAGTACCATCACAAACGATTCCGAAAGTTTTGCATGCGCGGTTTTGTCCATGCGTTTTTTGACGTCCTCGATGTAGACGTCGGCAAATTCGTGCCAGACGAAGTGGTAGAGCGCCTGCGCTGCATCGTGAAGGCGGAATGCTTCGATATTATCTGACACGCGGGCGGCAAGTTCTGTAATTTTTTCCTGCATCGCTGCGTCAGCGGCGTGTTTGGCTCCCGACTGCGTGGGGTTTTGCAAAACGATAAACCGCGCGATATTCCAGAGCTTGTTCGTAAAAAATTTCATGCCGCGGATGGCATCTTCGGACATCGCGATATCATTTCCTGCGGCAGTGGAAAAAATAAGACCGATGCGCAGTGCGTCCGTGCCGTATTTTCGGGATAGGTCCAGGGGGTCGATGATGTTCCCTTTGCTTTTGCTCATTTTTTGTTTCTGTGCGTCGCGTACGAGTCCGTGAAGAAGCACGCGGCGGAAAGGAATGTCACCAACTAGATACGTGGTCATTAAAATCATGCGAGCGACCCAGAAAAACAGAATGTCGTAGCCGGTTTCCAGAACGCTTACGGGGTGAAATGTCGCAAGATCGCTGGTTTTTTCCGGCCAGCCGAGCGTGGAAAATGTCCACAGACCCGAGGAAAACCACGTATCCAGCGTGTCGGGGTCCTGTTCCCAGCCTTCGCCATCCGGAGGGATAACGCCGCAATAGATTTCGTTTCCTTTGTACCAGACCGGGATGCGGTGACCGTACCAGATCTGCCGGGAGATGCACCAGTCCCGCAGATCATCAATCCAGCGGTAATAGATTTTTGTGAAATGGTCCGGCGTGATGGTGATTTTTCCGCTTTCCACGACGCCTCGCATGCGGGCCTTGAGTGTTTTGACGGATACAAACCACTGCTTTTTGATTTGCGGTTCGATCATCCCGCCGCCGCGTGAATTGGTTGCCACGCGGTGCGTATAGTTTTCATCAATTTTTACCAAAAGCCCTTTTTCCGTAAGTTTTTCGACAATTGCCGGCCGCGCCTTTTTGATGTGCTGGCCTGCAAACTCGCCGGCGACGGGCAGAAGCAGCCCTTTAAAATCGATGACCTGCTCGCGATCTGCGTTGTGGCGCTCGGCGATTTCAAAATCCGTCCGGTCGTGCCAGGGCGTAATCGTCATGGCGCCGGTGCCGAACTGCATGTCGATCGCCGCATCTTTGATAACCGTTGCGGTTACTTTCCCGTTTATCCACTCAACATCTATTTTTTGGCCATCTTTGTATTTCGTATAACGTTTATCATCCGGATGCACGACGACGTATTTGTCGCCGAATTTCGTTTCCGGCCTGGCGGTGGCAATCACGAACGGTCCGTATTGAAGATAGTACAGCGGCGACGCCTCTTCCTTCCATTCAACCTCGTCATCGGAAACGGTCGTTTGCAGCTTCGGGTCCCAGTTGACGATTCTTTCGCCGCGGTAGATGAGCCCCGCGTCATACATGGTTTTGAATGCGGTGCGCACCGCGCGATTGCGCGTCTCGTCCAGGGTGTATGCCTCGCGTTTCCAGTCCACCGACGCACCCATCACGCGCATCTGCGAAACAATGGTGTCGTGGCTTTTTTTTGCAAATGCTTCGACGCGGGAAAGAAATGCGTCCCGGCCCAGATCGTGCTTGGTTTTACCCTCTTGTTTCCACAGAAGATTTTCGACTTTTGCCTGGGTTGCAATCGCCGCATGGTCCGTGCCCGGGAGCCATAACGTTTTATCCCCTTTCATCCGATGGTAGCGGACTAAAATGTCTTCAATAACCAGCATGAGCGCGTGCCCCATGTGAAGCGTTCCGGTGACGTTCGGCGGCGGCAGAACAATCGAAAACGGTTTTCCTGCAGGATGAATTTCCGGGGCAAAATAGCCGCCCTCTTCCCACATCCGGTAGATTTTTTCCTCAAC
>CAYWVJ010000037.1:1603-2830 GCA_964461825.1 uncultured Gammaproteobacteria bacterium | reverse complement strand
TTAACCGTCTCGCCGGTTTTGTCTTTGACCAGCTCGAGATACCGTTCGGTAGTCGAAAGGCGTTTGTGGCCCACGAGTTTACTAAGCGTTGTAATGGATGTTCCCGCCATCAAGTGATGCGCGATAAAAGTATGGCGAAGATCATTGACTTTTGCCCCCTCAATGCCTGCAATACGGAAATAGCGGTCTATGGCAGTGCGAATGTTGCGGATCAAAAGCGGCCGGCCGGTTTTCGTAATAAAAAGCGCTTTGCTTTGCGCGTCGGCCCTGCGCGTTGTCATATACCGGTCGAGCGCTTCTTTGGCTGCTTTATTTAAGGGCACCGTACGTTCTGCGTGGCCTTCCTGCGCCGCGACATGAAGTTCTGCGTTTTTGACGTCAGAAATGGTAAGCGCCGCCAGTTCGCCGATGCGGATGCCGGTTTGCAAAAACAATTCCACGATTGCGTACATCCGTACGTCGCTGCGGCACGCATCGCGAAGCGCACGGTACTCGAGTTTGGAAAGGATGCGCGGCGGTTTTACTTCGTATTTGGGGTGCGCGATGTCGATGGCAGGATCAACGGTAACGACGCCCGAAGCCTTTAGAAATCGGAAAAAGGTCTTAATGGAATTAATTTTTCGCGAGACGGATTTTGGCGTATATTTATCCGCGGCGAGTTTTTTGAGAAATGCTGCGAGCTCATCGTGTGAGATGTCGGCGATGGTTTTTTTTCCCATGTTGGCAAGGAATGCCGTTACCTGTTCGATGTCTTTACCGTATGCTACGATGGTAGCGCGGGCACGCCTTCGGCTCTCCAGATGCTGGAGAAATTGGGTATGTGCGGATTTGAGATCCAGTGCCATAATCGTGATAGCGTCCTATAATATCATTCCATACGCCTATGATCAAGAAGGAAAACCGGTTTCGCATCATCGCTTTTATCGCATGCGTGATCGTGCTTGCCGGCATTGCGCGGTCATTTGTCACGATCGCGCAAAAACGCGGGATTATAGCGGAGCGCCGTGCAATTCTCAAACGCGAACAGGCGCGCCGTACCGAGCTTGAAGCAAAGCTCCGCGAGGCAACGGGGAGCGCATTTGTTGAGCGACAGGCCAGGGAAAAGCTCGGGTTGGTGAAAGAAGGGGAGCGGATTGTTATCATGGATCAATCGCTGACTACCGGAAGCGCGCAGGCTTCTGCCGAAGCAACACCGTCATGGAAACAGTGGTGGGAGTTGTTTTTCTA
>CAYWVJ010000037.1:0-1503 GCA_964461825.1 uncultured Gammaproteobacteria bacterium | reverse complement strand
GCAAATATTGGTTGCGGATTTTTGACCAAATCCGCACCCCCTCATTTTAGCCTACTGTGCATTTGGGCAAGCGGTAAGTGTTCCTCTTTTTGCAATCGCCTGATTTCTTTTACCCTTTCTATCATGGAACGATGATAGAGTTGATACCCTTTTTGTGTGTGTTCTGCTGCCTGTAAAAGCTCCATTTCTGTCCAATGACGGATAGTGGGTACTGTTTCTTTTGTTTCTTGAGCAAGCTCGCCGATCCGTAACAGCTGTTTTTGGTCTATGAGAAATTTTCTATTTTTGTCTGATTGTGGATTGAGTGCTTCAAAATAAATAGTAAACGAGCGGTTAACGGCTTTATGGATCACCTCGTAATAATCATCTGCCTCTCCCTGAAGTTGCGCTTTACCAATACTATCCAGATACGCTCTTCTGTCCTCTTTGCGGATGAGGGCAGGCGGATACCCTTGTTGTAAAAGAAGGAGATTCAGAAGTAACCGCGCTGTTCTCCCGTTGCCATCAATGAACGGATGGATGGTCACGAACTTGAGATGTGCGTCCGCCCCGATTTTAACGGGGTGGTCGTTGTTTTTTTTGTGTAACCACCAGTAAAACTCTGTCATGAGTTCTGGCACTTTACGCGGGTTAGGCAGCACCACGGGAACACCAGCTATTCTCACTGCCACGTTTCGATATCGTCCTGCGTTTTGGTCGTCAATTTTGGATAATATTAGTTTGTGAACGTCTAAAACGTCGTTCTCCGTTAAGTTTTGTCTCTTTTTACGGACTAAAATTTTAATATACTCTAACGCTTCGGCATGGTTGACCGCTTCCAGATGCTCTTTTAACGTTTTCCCCTCGACAGTAATACCCTTTTCCACTACCAACGCCGTTTCTGCTCTTGACAAGGTGTTACCTTCTATGGCGTTTGAAGTGTACGTCAGTTCTACTTTAAACCAATCATCAAGGTTTTTTACCAATTCCAATGGTAATGGTCGTAGCGTATCTAATTTTTTCTTTTTTTCTGTGAGTAACGTGAGCTGGATTTTCATGACATAAAGTATAAGGTATCACCTTATGGTTTGTCAATATATGTGGTGGCGTTATATAAAAATAGCGCCTATTAAAGCGCTGTATTTATTTTGTTGCGGGGCCGGGAGTCGCGCCCGGTCTAGAAGATTATGCTTTTGTTTCTTCCATTCCTGGAAGGATCGGACTATATCATCCCTTCAATAAAATTCAGGGTTTGGCGTATAGTCTCTACGGGTTCCCGCCAATTGACGGATCTTCCCTCGGTATTGCCCGGTCTGGGTTTCACCGATATAGCCAAATTCTACCCCCGACGCTTAAGTCGGGGACAGCCCATTCTTGAGCCTTCTGTGCTACTCTACACTACCCCGCGGTACGTAAATGTACGCTATAAGTATACCCGAAAATTGAATTTACGTCAAAGTAAAATATCTTTGTAATCTATCGCATATTTTCTCCGTTACGACCGTGCTATAGTGGCGGCGTATG
>CAYWVJ010000036.1:0-8240 GCA_964461825.1 uncultured Gammaproteobacteria bacterium | reverse complement strand
CGGCAGAAGGGTTTGGTGACCGGTTATGGCAAAAGGCGCACTGATCGCAGTACTGATGCCCGTTGTGGATTTAGCGCGCATCCGCTGGTATGATTGGCAGGGGCTTTATGCATAAATGCGTTTTATGTGCATCAGCGCTTACCGGAACGGGAATCGTTACGTGTGCGTCGTGCGGGCTTGGGCAGCGCGTGCCCATGCCCAAGGACAGTCACGACGACATGGCGCATTTCCGGCCGTACATGGAGCAGATTGCGGTGCACAGAAAATACTTTCGCAAAAAGATTGCGGATATCCAAACGATGCACCGGTCTTCTCTTCTGGACATCGGCTGTGCCACCGGGGTACTTTTGGAAGAGGCGGAAAAACAGGGGATAGACGCCTACGGCGTGGATCTGTCCCGCGACGCAGTGAACTACTGCAGAAAGAAAGGGCTGCGCGCGTCCGTAACGTATCCGGCGAAACGGTTCGACGCAGTGACTGCATTTGAAGTACTGGAACATGAATCAGACCCGATAGGATTTATGAATAGAATACATAAATTACTCAAAAAAGGCGGCATGGTTATATTGACGACGCCGACGGCAAAATGGCTCAGCCGCCGCCATCCCGAGCACGTAACGTTCTGGTCAACTAAAACGCTCGCGGAACTTATGAGGAAAACCCGATTTACCGGAGTGGTCATCCGTCCCGACGAACCGCGGCAGTTTCCGCTGTCATTTCTTTTTACGCGGAGCGCGGATTACTTTCCCGCATTCGGCTGGTTACTGCAGCCCGTCGGGATGCTGCTGAAAAAAGTCCCGGTCGGCAACCCGATCAATCCGTGGGGAGATCTTATCGTGTATGGCAGGAACGCATAAACCGTATCTTTCGATTATCATCCCTGCCTACAATGCGCGCGCGACGCTCGTGCGGCTTATTGCGTCCATCGCAAAATCGCCGTACAAAAATTTTGAGGTCATCATCGGGGACGACGCGTCGAACGTCGGATATCGGACGTCGGGTGTCGGATATCCGATATCCGTTGTCCGTCTGACAAGGAACCGCGGCCCGGCAGCAGCCCGGAACGCGGCGGTCAAAAAGGCGCGCGGCGACATTCTCGTGTTTTTAGACGCGGACGTAATCTGCTACCGCGATACGCTCGAACGCATCGCGAAGAAGTTTAAAACCGATCCGGACCTTACCGCCATAACCGGCGTCTGGGACAAACACCAGCACACGAACGCGTTTTTTCCCCAGTTTAAGGCCATGCGCGACTGGAGCTACTGGATAAACGAGCGGGAAAGCGACGGGTATTATTATTTGTTCAGCACGAGAATCGCGGCGATCCGGCGGGACGTTTTTTTGCGGCTCGGCGGATTCAACGAAGCGTTCCGGCAGATGGAAGACGTGGAATTTACCTATAGAATTGCCAAGCGCTACGCGATTATTTTTGCGCCCGAGGTGCGCGTGCACCACGAATTTGAGGGTTTCTGGCCGGTTGCCAAAAAATATTTCTGGCGGAGTTTCTACTGGGCGAAGCTTTACAAAGAACGCCGAAAATTCGATCCGGTGGCAACAACGATGGCCGAGACCATTACGGCAATCAGCGGCGTGGGGGTGATAGGGGTAATAGGGGTGATGGGGGTAACGCATATATGGAGCCTGGGGTGGGCGGCGGGTGCACTGTTTGTCGTCCATCTGTTTTTCCTTCGGAGGTTCTTATGGTTCTGCTGGCGCGAAAAGGGATTTGCGTTTGCGGTAAAATCGCTGTTCACAGGCCTTCTTTTGTATACTATAATTCTTTGCGGGGCTCTCTATTACGAACTGCGCAAATGAAACGCCATACCGCGATACTTCTGTTCCTTCTGGTTTTTGCCACCGGGGCGATTCTTGCTCCGAAGATCGGCGTTGCGTGGGACGAGCCGGACAACATATTCTCCGCCGGCGTCTTTGTGAATTATTTTACGAACGGGTTTAATCCCAAATACTTTTCGGACCGTACCGATAAAGCGTCGGCCTTTGGGTCCTTCATCATTCCGAACGATCACTCTCCCGCCCGGTATCCGCCGGTTCCCAATTACGCAGGGCTACTTGTAGCCGGGTTCGGACGGCTGTTGGGGTACGCGTCCTCTGCGGCGGGGCTTATTACGGCGTGGCATATCGCAACGGCATTTTTTTTGGCCATCCTTGTTGCGACAACCTACCGGTTCGGCAGACTTCTCGGGCTGTCGCAGGGCATGAGCGTTGTTGCGGCGCTTTTTGTATTTCTTTACCCGCAGACGTTCGGGCACGGGCTTTCCAACAGTAAAGATACGGCGCAGGCCGCGATGGTGACGGTTGCGCTCTACTATTTGGTGAAAAACCGGCTGGTAACCGGCGGCATTCTGTTTGGGCTCGGGCTCGCGACAAAGTTTAACGCGATATATGTACCGGTCATATGGGCTCTCTCAAGGGGGATAAGCGGGATAAGGGGGGTAAAAGGGAGAATACAAGAATTTTTGATTGTTTTTATGGTGGGCGTCGCCACTTTTATTGTTGTCTGGCCGTTTCTGTGGACCGATACCGCCGCACGGCTGAAAGAGATGGCAGCATATTTTTTGACGGTCGGGCGCGGCTATCCGGTTTTATGGAACGGGACGCTCTATACCGTCGGCGTGGGGAAAAGCCTGTGGTGGTACCCGTGGGCGAGTTTGCTTGTGACAACGCCGCTACTACTGCTTGCGCTTATGATTCTTGGAGGGATAAAAGGGATAAGGGGGATAAAGGGGAGAACGCGAATACTTTTCATCTGGTTTCTGGTACCACTCGTGCGCACGATTTGGCCGTGGAGCGCGTTCTACGACCAGCTACGGCATTTTCTGGAAATTATCCCGGCGCTTGCCCTCCTTGCGGCGTTCGGGCTCAGCTGGATTGCGGAGAGATTTCCCCGCGTTGCGGCGGTTGTCTCGGTTGCCGCAATCGGGCAGCTTATGTTTATTGCCGTCGTGTATTTTCCGTATAACACGGGCTATTACAACGCGCTTGCCGCCAGCCCGAACGTGAATTTTGACCGCGACGTTGAAGGTTTATCGGTGAAGGAGGGGATCGACTGGGCGCGGAAAACGTACGGACGGCTGCGCCTGTTCGTGCCGGTTGCCGCGCATCTGTCGTGGTACTACCTGACGCCTTCGGATTCGTACGAATTTTCGCTCGCACGCGCGGATACCGTTGTCCTCATCAACAAACAGTCGCACCGGATCGACACGCAGTATCTGGAATTTGAACGCGCCAAAAAAGAATTTTCGCTGGTGTACACGATCCGGCGCGGCAACGCCGTGTTCGGGTGGGTTTACCGTCGGGTTTCGTCGAGCAACGTTTTTGCTTTGAAATAATCCGAGCTGTTCGGTTCCACGAGATTCATGGCTTTTGTTGCCGCAGCAGCGGCGTTTGCCGCGTCTCCTTTCAGTTTGTACGCGTTGGCAAGATTGTAGTAAGCATTGGCGTACGTCGGGCGAAGGAAAACAGCCCGGTCAAAAGACGTAATCGCGCTGTCAAGTTTTTTTTCGTACACCTGCACGCCGCCGAGGTTGACCCACAGAACGGGATTGGTCGGGTCAAGCGAGAGGGCTTTTGTGAAGGATGCGTCCGCCCACGTATCCGCGTCTTTTGCAACGGGCATAATCGTCTGATAGATCGTTCCGATGTTTTCCCACGCGTTGACATTCTGCGGCGAAAGCGTAACTGCGGTTTTTGCTTCCGAAATCGCCTGCTGTACGAGTTTCCCGACCAGAGTTTTATCCTGATCGCTTACGGTCTGCTGGCTCACGATGCTGTTTGCGATCGCCAGGCTTACGGCCGAGAGCGTTTGATGGTACCGGCTCAGAAACGGATCGCTGCGGATAGCCCTGATGAGGAGATTGTAGGACTCCGTTCCCTGGTTTTTTTGCGCAGCGGCAATGGCCTGCCCGTACGCGATTTCCCCCATGGTAAACCGCGTGAGCGCATACGCCGTAACGATGCCGATACCCAGAGCAACGAACGCGCCGGCGTACCGCACAAAAACCGGGACGCGGCCTTTTACGACGATCAGCGGCTGGTCAAATGACAGAAGGTACACAACTGCGACCGGGAAAAATATGCCCGCAGCCGGCGGCAACAGTACAAAGACAAGGATGGCCGCGATCCTTGCTGCCCTGTATGGCCGGGCAATCGGGAAGAGGAGCAACCGGACAAATATGATCGCCGCCGCAAGCCCCACAAGTCCCTGCACCGCCGTCATGTGCAGGAAAAAATCGCTTCCTGCGGTGTACCGGATATTCCACAGCGGCCCGGCAGCTACCTGCAGGGGTTTTCCCAGATTATAGGCGAGCGTATAATTTTCCGGGCCGACCCCAAGGATGGCCGGCTTAAGGTTTTTGAGCGTTTCGACGGCAACGATCCACGCAATGCGGTACGGCGGGAATACGGCGGAGAGGGTTGGAACCCGCTGCCACAGGGTAACCGCAAGTCCGGCGAGCGCGATGAACCCTGCAAGCGTCAGAAGCGCCGCGGCAACCTGACTCCGGTTTTTTTCGTGCAGAAAGTCTTTTCCGATCATGGGAATGACGATTGCAAACAGTGCGATCGTTGTGGCGGGGTTGCCGGTTGATACCCACGAAGGCAGAAGTTTCATGCCGATCCATTGATAGATTGCGATAAGCCCCACGACGGACGTTGCACCGTACAACACGTACGAAATAATTATCTTTGCGGATTTTGAGAGTCTGACGGATGCAATAAGGGCAAACGCGGTCCACGTAGCCGGCCCGAGCGGGTGCACGAGAGCATCCCAGCGGTTTCCCGAGGAAAATGCCAGTGAAGCAAGCGACGAAAGCCCCAAAAGTCCGAACGCAACCGTTCCCCGCGAAAGTTCAAGCGTCACGCGCCGGATGCCGCCGGCAAGAAGCACGACTGCCGCGGCTGCGATGAGGAATATCCACGGGATCGTATCGAACCACGTCATGGTTTACATCATATCACAGAGGTGGCATACTGGTGGTGGATATATGCAACACAAGAAAGGCTTTACGCTCGTCGAGCTTTTGATCGTTATTGCCATTATCATCATTCTTCTGGTTGCGGTTCTCGTGAATATGAAGCGGCAGATTGACCGGGCGAATGACGCCAAACGGAAAGCGGATGTCTACAGCATTAATAATGCGGTTGAAGAATATTTCAACGACCGGTCGGGGATTCCGCCGCAGGGGAGTATCGATACGTGCGGCGGGTCGGCGCTTTCGCCGTACCTCAAACAAATTCCCTGCGATCCTGTGACGCGAAAATCCTACGGCTATTTTCCGTCAACGACCATTTCCAACGCATACCGGCTGTGCGCCGTACTGCAGGACGCGTCTGACCCGGCGATTGCCGCAATCGGGTGTAACGGACAGCAGTCGTGCGGCGTGGGCGGCGGGTTTAACTGGTGCCTGGCAAGCGGTACGTCGCCGTCGGCAGTGGGAACATCCGATCAGGGTGGCGGCGGTGGCGGAGGCGGCGGCGGGACAAGTTTTCCCACGCCCTCGCCGACAGCCGGGCCGGGAAGTTTTGCGTGTTCACCGCCGGACTTTCAGGGCGTGAGTTATTGTAACAGTTATGCCGATCCCGAAGGGTCAGGCTGCCCGGTGACGTTTGCCGACAGATCATGTTCGAATTCGTGCGGTAATTCCGCCAACTGGTGCCGACAATGAAAAAAGCCGTGCCTGCCGGCAGGCAGGGTTTTACATTAATCGAGCTCATGATCGTCATGATTATCATGGGGATTCTGGCGGCCATCGGCGTTTCCGCATTCGTCTCATCGCAGAAAAAAGGCAGGGATACGGCGCGCAAGGAAAACATACAATCAGTAGCGCGGGCGCTTGAGCTTTATTACAATGATAAGGGCCAGTACCCGACGGATGACGGCGCCGGCGGCCTCAAAGGGTGCTGGGCAACAGGGGGGGTGAACCCTTCAGCATGCGCTGCAAACCAGCTCTGGCAGGATGCAGCAGGTACGGTGTACATGCCGCGGTTTCCGGCAGATCCGTCGCCCAACCAACGGTATTATTATGTAAGTGCCGCCGGCACGCAGTTCCAGTTGTATGCGCGTCTTGAAAATGATCAGGATCCGCAGATTATTGCGCCAGCTGCACCGGGAACCTCGTGCGGTACCGGCGTGAGTTGCAATTATGGTTCGGCAAGTCCGAACGCGAAACCATGAGAAAAAACCGCGGCTTTACGTTGATTGAACTTTTGGTCGTCATCGGCATCATTGCGATGCTGGTGGCAATCGCAATCCCGAATTATCTGTCTGCGCGCCAGCGCGCGAGCGATTCCAGAAAAAAAAGCGACATGGTTGCGCTTAAAAATGCGCTCCGGCTCTATTACAACGACTACAACAAATATCCGGCCGGAAGCGGGCTGTCGCTAAGCGGCTGCGGGCCCGCCGGCGCCAGCGCGTGTCCGTATTCCGGGTGCGGCGGGGATTTCACTGCGGGAGGCGCAACCGGATGCGACGTAACGTATATGAAAAAGTTTCCGACCGGCATGTTGTCTTCCATACTGTATTATCAGGCGGCGTCCGGTGAAGATTTTTGTCTGCGGACGGTTCTGGACAACAAATCCGATCCGGATATTACGACCAGCCAGGCGCGCTGCGGGACTGCGTGCGGGGTCAACTGCACCGGCACCGCCCGCTACTGCCAGTGCGCGGATTAAATATTCCTATTGGCATGCCTGAGTAGAAGGTGCGGAAACTGTTGCACATAGAGTAGAAGTGGTACCTGGCAAGACGTAACACCCATCGGGACAAGCGTAGCAGTTGCAGTTACCACCATACGTTCCCGTGGATGTACATGTTGCTCCTGTTTGACCACATGCAATTGATGCCGATGGATAGGAATTACTATATCCGCTCGAGCACCTCGTGTTATTATTTTTACAACTTCCTAAATCAGTTTCGTAATATGTTGAAACAGCTGTGGTAGAATTGGTAAGAATTGTTCCGCATGTTGTTTGCGTGCCGCTGCAATTGTAGTCAAAACTGCCGTCGCCGCGGTTTGCGGTGCCGCAATAGGCTGAGTTTGGATATGCATTGCCATTTGAGTCGTAACAATCAGTGTTGTTTGCGACGTATCCAGCGGGCTGGGTGCAGGCAGATGTAGTGACGTTGGGGTTGCCGTAGCCGTCGCCGTCGGCGTCCTGATACCACGTGGTAGGAGTACACGGCGTGAACGTTTTCATGAGCGACAGCCGCCTGCGTCCGGCCGCGGTGGCGTTGTAGACCGTCCAGTTGTCGGCAATTCCGTCGCCGTTGGCGTCCGTGACCCACAGTGGTGATCTGGTAAGCATCTGTCCGCCGGCTGCGATGGCAACGTTCCCGCCGCTTATGATGAGCGACCCCAAACGCAGGACTGCGCCGTTGAGGATCGTTATGGATCCGCCGGAGGTAAGCGTCAGCACCGCCGTGTTCGTTACGGACGTCTCGATGTTTGCGGCGTCATCGACGCCGTCCACCGCCGAAACAGTGCAGGACGTATTCCAGTTGCTGACATTTTTTGACGACGGGCTCATCGAATTATAAAAACTGCATGCCGCAAACGCCTGCTGCGTCAAAACCGGTAAAAAGAGAAATATAATAATAAATAAACCGGTGCGGATGGCGTAGTTCATAGTCATGATCGCGGCGCAACGATGATCGTTGCAGAGCCGTTCTTAGACGTTGCAGTGACGGTAAGTTTATACAGGTACCACACCGTATTCTCAAGCGTTGCGGCTCCGGTCCACGTTCCGTCTGTATTAGTGCCGTCGGTTCTGGTAAAACTGATTGTCTGGCGCGACGTATCTTCCGCAAGATCCGCGACAATTGCGGAAATCGGCGTCGTATCGTTTGCGCGTACGGTAATCGTCAGTTTTTGACCTTTTTTCACATCGAGCGGATCAAAAATAACCTGTGATATGGTCGGACCCGCGTGATTTTTTGCCTGACCAATGGCAAACGTTCCTTTGGTTCCGTTGTCGGGTTTCAACCTGATGGGTGTCGGCGTGGGAATCGGCGCAAGGGTTGCAGTGGCCGGCCGATTATAGAAGGAGGGAGGCGAAATCGCCGGCGCAAAATAGCCGATGAGACTTTGGATAAACGATACAACCGCCCCAAGCAACGATTGCATAGGTAGAGTATACCACACACTTTTTCCGGTATGTCAAGAGGGTACGGTTTGTTTTCATTGCGGCGATGGTTTTTGTATGACGCCGGCGAGTTTTGCCGC
>CAYWVJ010000035.1:0-8349 GCA_964461825.1 uncultured Gammaproteobacteria bacterium | reverse complement strand
AGGAATACGAGATGCACGACGGCGACGTCGTTGAGTTTAAAGTGGGAACGTGATAATATACGCCTCTATGCAGCGGAAATACGAACTCATGGTGGTTCTCCGGCCGGATTTCGGGGTTGAGGAAAAGGCAATCAAAGATCTTTTTACCAAACTTATTGCAGGCAGAAATATTGCCGATCTTAAAATTCTCGGCAAAAAGAAACTCGCATATCCAATCAAAAAGCAAACCGAGGGCGTGTATGCGGTTGCAACGTTTACCGGAGAACCCGTGCGCGTTGTCGAACTGGAAAAACTGGCGAAGCAGGACCAGACTATTTTGCGATACCTATGTCTAGCCGCAGTTTAAACAAGGTGATGCTTATCGGCAATCTGACGCGGGATCCGGAACTCCGGTATACGCCCACAGGCGCTGCGGTCTGTACCATCGGCCTTGCGACCAACAGGACGTGGACAACCGAAGCGGGCGAGAAAAAAGAGGAGACCGAATTCCACCGCGTTGTTGCGTGGAATAAACTGGCGGAACTGTGTTCGCAGCTTTTAACCAAAGGCAGGAAAATTTACGTTGAAGGAAGGCTGCGGACGAATTCGTGGACGGCGACCGACGGGTCGCAGCGGTCAACAACGGAAATCGTCATAGAAGACATGGTGATTCTGGATTCGCGGCGCGTGACTGCCGAAGGCGCGACAGGCGAGGCACCGGCAGCAGCAACAGCCACGACGTTTGCGCAGCCGCCGGTCCAGAAAAAGCAAAAAAAGCAGGATGCGCCGGATACGAAAGAAAAGCAGGATACGGGAGAGGAACACGTTAATCCGGATGATATTCCGTTTTAAAAATTTACCGATATGATGAAACGAAAATTTGATAAACGGCGCGAACGACCAGTTGCAAGAAACTGTCCGTTCTGCGCAAACAAGTCACAGCCTGACTATAAGGACGTCGGAGCGCTTTCCAAATACATAACCGAGCGCGGGAAACTCGTGAGCCGTGCGCGTACCGGACTTTGCGCCCGACACCAGCGGGCAGTCACCGCGGCGGTCAAGCGTGCGCGGCACGTTGCGCTTCTTCCATTTGTCCTGCGCGCTTGATATACTTTTTTCTACACGATGAACAGATGGCGGACGGTTATCGTTGTTCTTGCTCTTATCATCCTTTCCGGCGGCATCGGATACAATTTGGGGGAACGAAAAACCACGCTGAAATTTTCTCCCGACAAACGCGTAGTCGTCAATCAGGCGCCCCCGCAGTCGCTCACGGTGGATTTTTCCGTTTTTTGGGACGTGTGGCAGCGGCTTTTCCGAAGCTACATCGACCGCGGGAATCTCGATCCGCAGAAAATGGTGTGGGGAGCGGTTTCCGGAATGGTGAATGCGCTGGGCGACCCGTATACGACCTACCTTCCGCCGAAAGAAAACAAGGACTTCAAGCAGGACCTGGGCGGGCAGTTTGAAGGGATCGGCGCGGAATTGGGGATGCGCGACGGGCGCATCATCGTTGTGGCGCCGCTTAAGGGCAATCCGGCGGAAAAGGCGGGTATCCGCGCCGGCGATGCAATTATCAAGGTAAACGACGCGGATACGGCGGGATGGACGGTTACGCAGGCCGTCGAGAAAATCCGCGGGCCGGTGGGAACAAGCGTGAAACTCACCATACTGCACGATAAAGATACGAAACCCCTCGATATCGCCATTGTCCGCAGCACGATTACCGTTCCTTCCGTTGATGCATGGGTGAAAGAGCCGTCGCAGATACAGGAGATTTCGGGGCTGCCGACGTCAGGAAAAACCGGGCGAATCGCGTATATCCGTCTTTCCCGTTTTGGTGACGGAACGAGCGCGGACTGGGGAAAAGCAGTATCGGATATACTCGCGGCGGGAACGGTTAAGGGGCTGGTATTTGATCTGCGGAATAACCCGGGCGGGTATCTGGACGGGGCCGTGTACATAACCAGCGAATTTATCGGTAAGGGAACGGTAGTGTCGCAGGTCAACAGCGACGGGACGCGCATTGATTATCCGGTTGTCCGGCGCGGAAGGCTTCTTACCATTCCGATGGTGGTATTGGTAAACAAAGGCAGCGCCTCTGCGGCAGAAATTACCGCCGGAGCACTGCGGGACTACAAACGCGCAAAGACCGTGGGCGAAACGACGTTCGGAAAAGGGAGCGTGCAGACGCCGGAAGAACTTCCCGACGGCTCCAGCGTGCACATCACGACCGGCTTGTGGTACCTTCCCAACGGCGATACGATCAGTAAAAAGGGCGTCGTGCCCGATTTTACCGTTGCTTCCGAGGGCATGACTGCGACAACCGACGCGCAACTTGCAAAAGCGGTGGAGCTTTTAGTACAACAATAATATGCGCAGAATAGTGCTTGTTGTGCTGGTATTTGCCGGCGCGGCATTTTTTTATCTCACGAGTCCTCTCGGGAAAAATATCCAGCCGCCCGCTTCCGGGGGCGCCGTCCGCATCCAGTCGGAAGAGTCGGTCGTCATTGACGTAGTTGACCGCGTATCGCCGGCTGTGGTAACCGTGAATGTCACCGAAACCCGTCCGGCAGGGGTGTTGCCGTTTATTCCTATTCCGCGCGCTCCGGTGCAGGCGGAGCAGGACATCGGCAGCGGATTTATTGTCGGCCGTGACGGGCTTGTTGTGACGAACAAACACGTTGTTTCGCAGTCCGGCGCCAAATACCGCATAATTACGAAAGACGGCAAATCGTACGACGTAACGAAAATTTACCGCGACCCGGCCAATGATCTGGCGATTCTCAAAATCGATCCGCCGGCAGGCGGGCTTCCGATTGTTGAACTGGGGAATTCCGACACCATAAAAGTGGGGCAGCTGGCCATTGCGATCGGCACGGCGCTCGGAGAATTCCGCTCAACGGTTACGACCGGCGTGATTTCCGGCGTTGGGCGGGGGATAACCGCCGGCGATCCGCTTGCGGGCGCTGCGGAAAAGCTGGATAACGTGCTTCAGACGTCGGCGGCAATTAATCCTGGCAATTCCGGCGGGCCGCTTCTCAATTCTTCCGGCCAGGTCGTTGGCGTCAACGTTGCCGTATCGCAGGAAGGCCAGAACATCGGATTTGCCCTGCCCATTAACGTGGTGCGCGACGCGCTTGCAAATTTTAATCAGACCGGACAATTCAACCGGCCGTTTTTGGGCGTCCGCTACAAGATGATCACGCGCGCGGTTGCCGTGCAGAACAATATACCGGAAGGCGCGTACGTGCTGGACGTTGTTGAGGGCAGCCCTGCGCAAAAAGCGGGCATTGCCGCGGATGACATCATTACGAAAATGGGCAGCGAAAAAATTTCCGGTTCGTCGGATTTATCCTCGTTTATCGCCAAGAAGAAAGTAGGCGATGCCGTCAGCATTACCGTCGACCGCAACGGGTCGGAAAAAACGTTTACCGTAACGCTGGGAAACGCCGCGGATCAGAGCGCAATACCGACCTCGACCGGGTAGTGGTCGGACAACCTAAGTCTGACAACCGAAAAATTATCGATCGTAAGATTTTTCCCGAAGGCATAGTCCACCTGATACCCCAGCCGGTAGGTAACGTGCCGCCTGTTGTGTGTTGCATATCCGTATGCAGCCATGAATTGGACAAGCACGTTCTTGGCAAGAAGTGAGGGAATGTTAAAATCCCCGATAATCGCGACGGGTTTTTTTGTCGATGCTGCGGCCGATATCAGCTGCCGTACCTGGGTTAGCCGTGTTTTGTTGGTTGCGAGCGACACAAGGTGCGGCACGACCAAAACGAACGAAGAAAACCGCACGAGGAGGGCTGTTCTGGGAATATGCGTGCGAAGTATTGCTTTTTCAACACGACTGACGCCCAGATTCATTGTTTTTTTTGACCGGAAACGGAGTGCAGGCGACCACAACACTAATATGCCGAAGATTTTTTTCCGCACATAAAGAGACGGAGCAAATGCTGCACGGTATGTGGGCAAGAGCGCACGTATGTCCGCGATCCGATCCCGTGGAAATTCCTGGAAACTGACGATATCCGGCGCGGGAATGGTGGTAAACCACAGGAGAATTTCATCGAGCTTTTTGCCGAAATGGACGTTGTAGGAAAGTATGCGGATCATGCGTGCGAAGCAAGGAGCGCGTCGGTTATTTTTGTAAGTTTCCCGTCAATAACGTCGTCGAGATTGTGCCAGCTCTTGTTAATCCGGTGATCGGTGACGCGGTTTTGGGGAAAATTGTACGTCCGGATTTTTTCCGCTCTCATACCCCGTCCGATGACGCTTCGGGCCTGTCCCGCAATTCTTGCGTGTTCGAGCTCTTTCAATTCCCAAAGTTTTGCGCGCAGCATGGAGAGTGCTACCTGCCGGTTCTGGTACTGGTCGCGTTCGGTCTGGGCGGATACGACGATGCCGGTTGGTCTGTGTCGGATCCTTACTGCGGAGCTTACCTTGTTGACGTTCTGGCCGCCTTTGCCGCCGCTGCGGAAAAATTCCATGTCGATATCTTCGGGACGGATGATAACATCGGTTTCCGGTATTTCCGGCAGGACCGCAACGGTCGCGGTGGACGTGTGGATGCGCCCGGAGCGTTCGGTTGTGGGAACGCGCTGCACGCGGTGCGTACCCGCTTCATACTGCAGGCGCCCAAACGCCTGCGGTCCTAGGATGCGCACGGCGTTGTCCGCGATTTGTTCGGCCTTCCAGCCGGACAGGTTGGCGTATCTCACATACATGCGCATGAGGTCATTGGCCCAGATACGGGCTTCCTCGCCGCCCGGCCCGGGGCGCAGTTCCATGATGCAGACGTCAGCATTCATAAATATTACCAATATTACCAATACTACCAATAATCCAATATTCAATAACTCAATAATAAAAATACCATTGGTTTATTTGATATTGGTAGTATTTGTTTATTGGATTATTTTAACCCCATCAGCATTTCTTTGAGGGATTTGGGGTTCCGCAGCTGGCTTTCGTGTTCCTGTTTCTTTTTCTTTCTCGCGGCCAAAACCGTCGCCGTAGCCGCAGCGGCTTTTTGTTTTGCCTGGAAGCGCTCAACGCGGCCCATGGTGTCGACGAATTTCATCTCGCCGGTAAAAAACGGATGGCACTTATAGCAGATTTCCACGCGGAGTTCGGGAACGGTCGCCCCTACGGTAAACGAATTGCCGCACGCGCACGTGACTTTTGCCTGCGGGTACCACTGCGGATGGATGTCGGATTTCATAAGATTATAATTATACCACTTTTTCCCGGAAAATTGAAGCTAAGATTTTTTTCCTATTGATGTGTTTTTCGGCAGGAGCCGGCACCGGTATGCTTTGGACAGGCTGCCCCAGAAGGAAGATTTTGCGGATCGGATGGTAGTGGATGCGGCCCTCGGCGATAAATATCCCCGTGAATATGAGAAGCGCGCCCGCAACAAACGGCCCGCTTATGGGTTCCTGCAGAAGTACCGCGCCGAGGATCGTGCCGACGATCGGGTCAACGTAGGAAAAAATTGCCGTATCCGTCGCGTCGATTTTCGACAATCCCCACGCAAAAAGCCCGTATGCCATTGCCGAGGAAAATACCGATCCGAATACGATGCCCAGATACCCGCGCCAGTCCAGCGCCGCGTACAGGTCGGGGATGGTCAGGTACTCGCGGATCATCATGGGAAGAAAGCTTGCCGCGCCGACCAGAAACGCCCAAAACGTAAACGCAAACGGGTCGTACCTGTTGACGACCTTTTTCCCGACGATCGTTTGCCCGACTGCGGCAATTGTCGCGATAACCAGCAGCAGATTGCCGCCGACCGATCCGTCAACGCCGGAAATAAGCAGCGGTTCGATGATGATGATAATGATGCCGAGGGTGCCAAGGAGCATTCCGAGGAATTTTTTCGGATGAAACGCCTCGCGCAGAAACACCAGCGCAAACAGCATGGTCATGATCGGCTGGCCGGACGTGATGACCGGGGAATTGATGGAAAGCGTTCGTTTGATGCCCTCAAAAAAGAAAATAATATTGAACGTAATCCCCAACAATCCGTACGCGATAAGGAGCACAAGATCCCGCCGGGATTTTAACCGCAGTGACGCGCGTTTGCCGATGACGACAAGAAGGATGATCGCGCCCAGAAAAAAACGCCAGAACGCGAGCGTATAGAGCGGGATGTTCTCGAGCGCGAGTTTAAAAATCGGTGCGGCTGCACCCCAGATTATGTTGGCAACGATGAGCGCCAGAAACGCTTTTTGGACAGTTTTCATGTATGTCATTCCCGCGAAGGCTGGAATCGGGCTTTGAGTGCTTCAAGCGTTATTTCCTCTTGTTCTTTGGTTTGCATATTTTTCAGTTTGACGGTATTTTTTTCGATTTCCGCCGGCCCTGCGATAACCGCGTACGGGATGCCTTTGCGGTCGGCGTATTTGAGCTGTTTGTCGAGTTTTGCTGCAAAGCCTATTTCGGTATTAATGCCCGCATCGCGGCATTTGGATACGATGAAAAGCGATGAGTCGATTTGGTCGGCGGAAAAAACGGTAACGAGAAGCTGCGTGTTTGTTTTTGTAGTTGGCAGAAGGTTGAACTGATGCATTGCTTCCATCAGCCGGTCGAAACCGAACGCAAATCCCACTGCCGGTACGCCGCTGCCGGAAAATTGTCCGATGAGTCGGTCATACCTTCCGCCGCCGTTAACTGACCCGGCATCGTACCCGTCAATCACGGCCTCAAAAATTGTACTGGTATAATAATCCAGTCCTCGGGCAAGCGTCGGGTCGAACTGTAAAACCGATGCATCAACGCCCAGTGAATTTGCAGCACGCATAATCTTTTGTAATTGTTCCGTCGGTTTGTTATTTTTGACGGCTGTCAGCAGGTTCGGGTCAAAGTTCTTCTCCCTGAGTTCTTTTTGAACTTCCTCCGGCCCGATTTTGTTGAGTTTGTCGATGATGCTAATGGCTGGAAGCGGCGTCGTGCCGAAAAGCATCCTGTCGTTGAGGATGATCCGGTATTTTTCAAACCCAAGGCCGGAAAGCGTTGCGGCAAGAAGGACGATAATTTCCGTGTCTGCCAGATAGGAGTCTTCACCGTAAATATCAGCGTCACACTGGAGAAATTCCCGGTAGCGGCCTTTTTGCGGATTTTCTGCCCGCCAGACGGGCTGGATCTGATAGCGTTTAAAAGGTTTGGGGATGTCCGGGTACTGAGCGACGACCCGTGCCGTGGGTACGGTTTGATCGTAGCGCATGCCGACTTTGCGTTTTCCGTTATCTTCGAAAAGGTATAATAATTTGTCCGCTTCCGATCCGTATTTCCCCAGAAGCGTTTCCGCGTATTCGAGCGCGGGCGTTTCCAACGGGTCAAACCCAAAGCGCTCGAACACGGTTCTCATCTTTGTTATGACGAATTGCCGCGCGATGGCGGTTTCGGGTAAAAAATCGCGGAATCCTTTGAGTGTCTGTGCTTTGATCATGTCAGAATTTCCATGCCGTTCTCCTTTAATAATACGGTATCTTCGATGCGGATGCCATATTGTCCTTCGACGTACACGCCCGGCTCCACGGAAAAAACCATACCGGGGAGAAGTATTGCCGGTTTTTTGACCGATAAGCGCGGCGCCTCGTGCACGTCAAGCCCGATGTTGTGCCCCAGGCTGTGCGGGTACGGCGGCAGACCCGCCTCGGCGATCACTTCTTTTGCCGCGGCATCAAGGGTCGCGCCGTTTCGCTCGCCCCGGCGGAGCAGGGAAAACACTTTTTCCTGCGCTTTCTGGACTATTTCGTAGGCAGGAGGCTGTTTGCCCAAAAATACCATGCGCGTCATGTCGCTTGCGTATCCGTTGACGCGCGCGCCGAAATCCAGCAAAACAAAACCGTTTTTTTGCAATGGTTCGGTGCCGCGACCGCTGTAGTGCGGCCGGCTCGCGTGTCCGTTAAACGCGACGATGGGGGAGAAGGCGACGTCTCCCGCGCGCGATCTGCAGAAATTTTCGATGTCCCGCGCAATGCCTGCTTCTGTCACGCCGGGCTTTACGAGTTTTTTGATATACGCAAAACATTCCTTTGTAATTTTTGCCGCGCGGCGGATGTTTTCTATTTCATCCTTGCGTTTAATCATCCGCATCGTCTCGATTTTCCTTTGGGTAGGAATCATCTTGACCGAAAATTTTTTATACTCCGCAACCGTCAGATCGTTTTCCTCGAATTCGAGTTCTCTCACCTCCAGTTTTTCCGCGCTTTCCACAAAATTTGAGGAAACGATTGCTTCGCAGTCAAGCTTTTTTGCCTCTTCTTCGTACAGACTATTGGTGATCAGATGTTTTTTACCGCCGGCAAGAACCAGCCACGCATCGCCGCGCTCCACGCAAACGAAACCGGTAAGATA
>CAYWVJ010000034.1:7332-8494 GCA_964461825.1 uncultured Gammaproteobacteria bacterium | reverse complement strand
GGGAGAAGTAGAACAAATGATACGGCGCCTGCGACGATACCCCACGGCAGATGACGGATGGCAAAAAACGGCGAAACAACGAACGGAACAAAGGGCAGGGCCGGAAGCCATGATCGTTTTCGTGCCGCGACAAGCAGTACCGCGCCGGTTCCTGCAAGAAACGCCGTGTACGCGAGAGCAAACGGCGGGTTCGTAAAAAGCGGCTGCCATTCATTGTAAAATGCCTGAATAAACGCCATATCGGTGACGATTTTCAGAAATAACAGGAACGATTGATACGAAAGCGGAGGAAGGAGCGTTGCGAGTAATTGGGCTGCGGCGATGCCGGCAAGCACTTTTTTCCTCGTAACAATCCCAAATGAAAGAAAAAGATATGGTGCAAAAAGAAAACTGGAGTGCGCGTTGCTCCAAAGGTATGTGACGGGAACGGTCCACCAGAGGCCGGACGGTTTTTGCGTAAAAAGCGCGCGGATCATAAGAAGCAAAAGGAAAATGCCGATGATGTACGGCCGCGGGGTAAAGAACGGGTATACAAAAAGGCCGGTGAGTCCTGCGGCAGCAGCCGCTACCCATGCGGTTTGCCCCAGCGCGCGTCCTATGGAAAAAATAAGAAGCACGCTCACGCTGAAAAGCGCCGCGACATATGCGGAAACGAAGCCGATGCCTCCGGTCCGGTACAGCCACGCGACCCACGTTTGCGCAAGCCATTCATAGGCGATGTACGGTCGTCCGTATGCAGACCAAGAAAACGCTTCCTGACGTGGAATTTTATACGTTTTGAGTACAATATTTCCCGTTGCTATGCCAAGGTACATGTCGGCGTCAATAATCGGCCGGTACGCAAGAACGGCGATGGTGATTCCCGCAAAAACGATAAACAATCTGTTCATGGCGATTTGATAAACAACGCAAACTGCGCGTCCGCGGCGATCCGCTGCCATCCGGTGACGGAAAGTCTTGCAAGATACGACGCAACAGGGCTGTCAACCGGCACGATTGCCCACGTAAAACGGTACTGGCTGTCGAGCCGGCGCCATGTAATGGGATCTTTTTCCTGAATCACACGCTGCGCCTCTTCGATGGGAGGGGATGCGCCGTCTTTTTCCCACGTGATCATGCGGCCGTCAATAAACGTTTTCGTTTCGGGTACGCGCCAGGAAAG
>CAYWVJ010000034.1:0-7232 GCA_964461825.1 uncultured Gammaproteobacteria bacterium | reverse complement strand
TAGATGCCGAACGGAATGACGAACCGGATGGCGCTGGCAGCAAGCCACGTAAGCAGTATGATTGTCGCTATTTCCGGGAGTGCGTTATATTTTTTTACGCGGAATGCCAGTGTGCCGCTGACAATGGCTACTATGAGGGCGACGGTAATTTCAAAAGGAGACGTAAAAAGCGGCGTCCATTCGCCGATAGAGGAAAGACGCACGTTGGTTGCGTGCCCGAGCGATTCACTGTAGAGCGATAGTCCGTATGGATTAAGAAGCGGTGACGCGGTTGCCGCAAGTAGTATGAACCCGTAGCGCAGATCAGGGCGGCGCGTAACCGCCATTTGCACGAGCCACTGCACCCACAGCACGATGAGCCCGAGGATAAAACCGCCGTGGAAATTTGCCCAGAGGAGAAATACCAAAGGCAACGCCCACGGCCGGCGCTCTGACACCACGATTGCGGCGGCAAAAAATACCGCGGAAAGCGTTTGCGCGCGAAATCCGGCGATAAACATGGGCTGCGTGTGCAGTAAAAACACGACGGCAACGGGCAGCAGCAACGTAAAACCGCTCTTCCGTTTTTTCCACGCAATGATAATAAAGGTAAGCAATGTTGCGAGAGCTCCGCTTATGGTCAGCCCGAAAAATCCGAGCGCCCGGAACAGCGGATACAGGAGCACGTCGTAGCCCCACGATGCTTCAACCCACCGGTATCCGGGCCAGACGAAACTTATGATATTCTCCCGAAGTACGCTGCCGGTCTGCCAGAAATATTGTCCGTACCGAAGGTGCCACCCCAGATCCAGATCAACCGGCGCGCCGAGCGCGAAAATAAGCACTGCAAGAGATACAAACGCGAACGTCCATTTCATGTTATTTTGCAAACCCGACAAGTTCCGTGATTTTTTGTGCGATTGCCTCTCCTGCGACCCTATGGCCTTCACCGGTCCAGTGATCATCATTCTGAAAATAAAGTTTTTCGTCCTGGTATTGGGAAAACACCGGGAGTAAATACAGCGAGGGTATTCCCTGTGACGCAAAGAACGCCTGAAATTCCTCATAGGGATAAACTTTTTCTTGCGGTGTAAGCGTGTAGGGAATGCCGTATTTCGGCAGCCGGACGCCTTTGTAGACGACAAACTCCGCAGGGCTCACGACGACAAGCACCGGAATGTTCCGCGTTTTGGCAAGCTTGCCGATTGCCGCAAAAAGTTTTTTTACTTTTTCCTTACCGGCATCCAGCGCGCGGCAGTCGGGTTTGTAAATGCAGATGCGCAGGTACGAATCCGGAGGTTCTTTACTTCCCGGCGGAGCCAGCCGTTGGATGAGGCTGTATCCCAGAAGAAACAGCCGCGACTCGCGGATCAGGGGAATGCGCTTTAGTGCCGGAAGGTACGTTTGGCGGATGTTGCCGTTGCGGTCAATGTAGGCGGTTGCCGCCTCGATTTTTTCCGGTAAACCGTCGGCGTCCGTTTCCCGCCATACGCTGGAAAATTGCGTATCGTAAATATCGTTAAACGGGTAAAATCCCAGCACGATGACGTCGGGTTTAATGGTGTCGAGATTGTTTTTGAGGAACAGATACTCGTATCCTGTTGCGGTAAATACCAGACCGGCATTGACCGATTCCATTTTCGTTGTTGAATTTTTTTCGTTAAATGCCAGCGCGGTTTGGCTGGGGTATGATTCCTCCTGCGTAACGCCCCAGCCCATGGTAAACGAATCGCCAATAAAGAGCGCGCGGATCGTTGACGGCGGTTTGGGTTTGATAAGCTCAGGACTGCGAAGGCCAAGGCTATTTGCCGTAATGGTTACCGGCGGGAACGCGTTAACCGTGCTGGTCAGCGTGCAGGCGGCATTCGGTTTTAGCCTGAACCAGTAGTATGTGCCGTTTTCAAAACACGGCGCCCGATATGCCGCAGACAGCGGACGGGTCGTTTCCGTGAACGGCATTGCCCGAAGCAGCAGTTCGGCAGCGGCGACAAACACAATCAGTGCCCCGGAAAAAATGAT
This sequence comes from uncultured Gammaproteobacteria bacterium, assembly GCA_964461825.1. Lineage (GTDB taxonomy): Bacteria > Patescibacteriota > Microgenomatia > UBA10105 > UBA927 > XYB1-FULL-47-11. Next base: position 5,234 of record CAYWVJ010000034.1, on the reverse strand, counting down.
GAACCGCATACATCTTATGATAAGCTAAGAGGTGTGAGAAGAAAAGGAATTATTCTTGCGGTTGCCGGCGTATCGCTTGCGTTTGCTTTATCGGTTGCGCTTGACCGGGCAGCCGGGGTTATCCTTAACCGATCGGGATACTTTTCTCTGATGCGGCCGGGGAAAAACGAACTCTACGACACTGCGGAATTTACCGTTGCAGCACGCGTATCTTCACAGGGGCTGCGCAACCCGGTGGTAGCCGTGCCGAAACCCGGCGACACGTACCGCATTTTAGCCGTCGGCGATTCGTTTACGTACGGGTGGGGGGTGGATGAGCCGGATACGTGGGTGAGGCTGCTGGAACAAAAACTGCGGGAAACGCTGCCGGCCGGCAAGCGGGTGGAGCTCGTGAATGCCGGTGCGCCCGGATTGGGGATAGACGGATACATAGACGCGTGTGAAAGCTACGCCGGCCGTTTTTCCGCCGATGCCGTGATTGTCGGGTTGTACGGCACCGATGATCTGTATCAGGCGGCATCCACTAAACAGAACGAAACTATTCTTGATTCGGTAACAGGTCTGTTGTGGCCCACGCTTTCGCGAATCGCAACCCCTGTCATCATTGATTCCTGGTACGTAAGCGGGCCGGGCGGAAAAAATATCGTCATGTCCCAGGCGTGGTCGGTCTGGGTAAAAAATTACTTCATCGCAAATCCGACTGCCCTTTCCCGTCTGGAGCCGCAGATCCGGAACATGCTGCTTGCGGGAAAGGTAAACCCGAGCCTCCTTCGCGGTGCGATGCAGGATCCGCAGTATCTTGTGAAACTGCTCGACGATAAAAATTTTTCGTACGCGCGCGCATCCGCCAAAACGCTGCTTTCGCTGCTGAAAACCCGCTGTACGGGGTCGCGGCCGGTGCTCGTCGTTTATCTGCCGTCAAGCGAAACCATTTCCGATTTCTTTTTCCCGTACCGGACGGCATTCGGATTTCAGGCGGATCCGCGCCTTATCACGTTTCGACCGGATGAGGCGGTAGGAACAATTGCGCAGGAGCTGGGATTTTCGTATGTTTCGGCGCTGCCGAAACTGCGGCAGGATACCTGCATTTCCTGTTTTTATCCGTGGGACATCCATCTGACCAAAGAGGGAAATCAGAAGATTGCCGATATTCTTTCGGACTATATTATAAATAAGCGGCTTTTCGGATTATCGCGATGAAACAAGAAAAATTTTTCCATTCATTGCGGGCAGTTTCCCGGCGCGTTGTCGACGTTCAGGCGGGCATCGTGCTTTCGGCGGTATACTGGTGCACGATCGGGCTGCGGAAGGGAAACGGGCAAACCGCCCGCGGCTGGCAGCCGTGGACAATGCGAAGCGATACGCTGTCCGACCTTCGCAAACAGTACTAACGATATGTACATCCTGGGCATTTCCTGCCATTATCACGAAGCCGCAGCGGCGCTTATCCGTGACGGCAGCATCGTCGCGGCGTCGGAAGAGGAGCGTTTCAGCAGGATAAAACACGACGCGGAATTTCCGGCATCCGCGGTTGCCTTTTGCCTGAGACAGGCGGGGATTGCCGCAGGAGATATCGACTACGTCGCATTTTACGAAAAACCCTTCCGGAAATTTGAACGGAGTATCGCCGTAAGCGCGGCGTTTGCGCCGGGGTCGCGGTCGTGGTTTGTTGACGCAATGAAGAGCGAGCTGACGAAAAAACTGTGGATTAAATCAACGATCGTTCACAAGTTAAACGTAGATCCCTCGCGGGTGCTTTTTGTGCCGCAGCATCTTTCGCACGCGGCGGCGAGTTTTTACCCAAGCCCGTTTGACCGCGCGGCATTCTTAACGCTGGACGCGGTGGGCGAGTGGACGACCGGCAGCTGGGGAACCGCGCGCGCAAACAAACTCTATCCCATGGGGGAAATGCGTTTTCCGCATTCGGTGGGATATCTGTACTCGGCCTTTACGGCATTTTTGGGATTTGCCGTCAACGACGGCGAATACAAAGTGATGGGAATGGCGGGCTACGGGAAACCGCGCTACGAGACAAAAGTGAAAAAGCTTTTCCGCCAGCACGCGGACGGCAGCATCAGCCTTAACCTCGATTATTTTCTGTTCCACAAAAGCACGCGGGCGATGTATGCAGACCGTTTTGTCAGGGAATTTTCCGGTTGCGGCCGGTTCGATCTTGCGGCAAGCATCCAGAAGGTGACGCAGGAGATTATCCTTACGATGATGTCGAAGATTGCCAAAAAAACCGGTGAGAAAAATCTCGTGTACGGCGGCGGCGTTGCGCTGAACAGCGTCGTAAACGGCATGGTGACGGAAAAAACGCCGTTTTCGCGCGTGTTTATCTTTCCTGCGGCCGGCGATGACGGGGCTGCGGTCGGGGCCGCGCTCTACGTGCAGCACCACGTGCTCGGCAGTACGAAACGGCATCCGCTTTCGCATGTGTTTTTGGGCGAGTCGTTTGACCCCGAACCGTTTCTCAGGCGGGAAAATATCCCGTATACACGGTATGACGATGATGATCTTTATGCCTTTATTGCCGATCAGATGGTCAGTGGAAAAGTTGTCGGGTGGTGTGAGGGGAGAGCGGAATTCGGGCCGCGCGCGCTGGGGCACCGGTCGATTTTCGCCGACCCGGTAAATCCCCGCATGAAGGACATCGTCAACCGGAAAATTAAATTCCGCGAAGAATTCCGGCCGTTTGCGCCGATGGTGCTTGCCGCGCACGCAAAAAAATATTTTCCCGATGCGGACAGCCTCATGAGTCCGTTCATGCTCGCGACGCGGGCGGCGTCGAAGGATGCCAAAAAAATTGCTCCCGCAACCGTGCACGTTGACGGGACAAGCAGAATTCAAATTACCGACCACCCGCTCATCCGCGCGTTCTACAAAAAAACCGGCCGGCCGATCATGCTTAACACGTCGTTTAACCTGAAAGGCGAACCCATCGTCAATTCGCCCCGCGACGCGTACCGCACGTTTCTCAAAAGCGGGATCGATGTGCTTGTATTGGACAGGTGTGTTATTCTTAAGAAATGAACAGGATACGAACCGTCGGGGCGACCGTGGGTGAGCTTTTTGCGTTTTTGTGGCACAACCGGCTCTGGTGGATGATTCCGTTCGTCGTGACGCTGCTTCTTGTTGCAGTTCTGCTGGTATTCGCGCAAAGTTCGCCGGTCGTACCGTTTTTGTACACTGCCTTCTGACAGACATATGAAACGGATCATCGTCATTGCACTCCTCATCGCTGCGGCTTCGCCGTCAGTGTATTTTTACCAAAAATACCGCGCGGTGCAGTCCCAGATGGCAAAGGGCGCCGCGGTCAATCAGAACGTAAAAGAAATTATTGCGGCAGTGGGTAAACTCATCGTGGTGCCGCAGGATGAGGACCCGACGGTAGCAACCGTCGCGGATAAAAGTAAGCTCGCCGGGCAGCCGTTTTTTGCCAACGCCGAAAACGGCGACAGGGTACTTATGTATATACGGGAGCGCAAAGCAATCCTTTACCGGCCGTCGGTCAATAAAATCATTGACGTCGGGCCGATTGCAATTACCCAGCAGGCAACGCCCTCGGCCACGCCGGCCGCGCAGGTAAAATTTGCGCTGTACAACGGGACTGCGGTAACCGGGCTAACGCGCAGGTATGAAACCGAACTGAAAAGCAAACTGCCCGCCGTTGCCGTGGTAAGCCGCGACAACGCCGCTGCGACCGGGTACCGCACGACCATCCTCGTGGACGTAGTCGGCAACAAACCTTCGGCTGCGGCAAGTCTTGCGCAGACGCTGGGGATTGCGGTCGTCGCCATTCCCAAAGGAGAAGCCACGCCGTCAGCGGATTTTCTCGTCATTGTCGGGGAAGATAAAGCGAAGTAAGGTGTGGTACAATAGGGGTCATGAGTTTCCACGACGATAAACTCTGGCAGGAAGTATTTACGGCAACGCTCGACCTTCTTGATGCGACCGACGGGAGCCAGAGCGACCTTGCGGTCGAAGTCCGGCGGATGGGGCTTGCGCTTCTCACCGAAACGACGAAGGCTGTGGTGCGCAAACGCCGGCCGAACGCCGATCACGCAATAGCCGTCAGAAGTGTGCTTTCGGTCCTTTGGGCGCGCGACGTGCTGTCCGACGATGCATTCGGAAAACTTGACGCCGCATTTGAAGTGCTTGCAAATAAGCTGCCGCGATAGTACCGTAATGGTATGGTTGACGTTATCCCCGCGCCCGATTCTATCCGTGATCTTGAGAAACTCGTCGGCGTTTACGGCTGGGCGCACGTCAACGTATCCGACGGCACGCTCGTACCCGCCCAATCGTTTATCCCGGTGAGTCAGCTGGCGCCGTTTGCCAAAGCAATAGGACTGGAGGCGCATCTAGTTGTTGCAAATCCGGAAAAATACGTGCGGCAGGCTGCGGACGCCGGGTGTAAACGCCTGATTGCGGACGTCGAAGCGCTTGACCCGAGACTTTTTTTGGACGCCGTCCAGTTGGAAGACGCGGAGGCGGGGCTTGCAATCGACGGCGCCACCGAATTCGAGGTTATCGAACCGTTTTTGGACGAACTGGATTTTGTGCACGTTTTGACCGTTGAAGCGGGCAGCAACACGTTTTTACCCGAGTGCGTTGAGAAAATAAAGACCATTCACCTGTATCTGCCGGATCTGCCGATTTCGGCAGAAGGGGGAATGAAGCCGGAAACCGCGCGGCTGGTCACGGATGCCGGCGCCACGCGGATTATTTCGTCTGCCTATACTGCATTCCATGACTGAGAGAGAACCGCGCCGTTTAACCGAAAAGGATGTCGCAAAACTGGTCATCGGGGTTACGCTTTCACTGCCGTTGTACCCCATGCCGCAGCTTCGCGATGCGATGTTTATGGCGTCGGTCGTTCCTACGATTATCTACTGGGGATACCGCTGGAAGACAGGCGGTTATTACGATCATGTGCGCCAGATGCACGGGATCATGAAAATTCCGTTTGTGGAACCCATCGTTACAAGCGGAAATGCCTATCGCCGCGGCCGGTTATTCATTTTCGGCCGGCGCGTGGGCGCCAATAATTTCCATCGCGTGGGAAGTTCCCAGCCGCACGGCTCCGGCGTCTAAAAATTGCTGCGCGATCACGCGCGTGGTGATGCCGCCGGCAACTTTGATTTTCATATTGGGGACGGCTTCTTTGACGATTTTCAGGTCTTCCAGCGTGGGATTTCTCGGTCCCATCCCGCTGCCGAGTTTTACGAAAT
>CAYWVJ010000033.1:0-8977 GCA_964461825.1 uncultured Gammaproteobacteria bacterium | reverse complement strand
TATGAATTTTTTTAGAAAGCACGAAAAATTCTGGAAAATCATCGTCGTAGTCGCCTCGCTTGCTTTAATCGCGAGCTCGTTTTTGCCGATGCTGTCGCTGCGGTAACCAAACTCATATAGGAGGTGTGAAGCTATCACACATTCGATGTGTGCAGTGCGATCGGGTTTCCTTTTTCCGCACGAATCACAAACGGGAAAACGTCGAGGGTTAAACACATGGCAAAATCACGGGGCCCCCACTGCGTAACCGGATGCAACAAAAACCCGTCCGCAGACGGATGTGATTGCATATAGTTCCTGATTTCGGAAAAATTCATGGGTTTTCCCGTCAGCACCGATTCAATGTACTTTGCGCACATGACGTCTTCGTTTTCCGAATGCCAATCATCGGTGCAGAAAAACGTGACGCGTTTGGGATTCTTCCGCTTTATATATGCGGCAACGGCACCCGCGTTGACAAATGAACCCGTAATGACCTCATCGGCAGTCATTGCATGCGCCAGTCCTCTGGTCCCTGCGGTCGTCGTCAGTATCACCGTCTTATCCGCAAAGGAGACGTGCTGAATTTCGGCCGGAGAATTGCCATAATCGAATCCTTTTTGTTTTATTCCCAGCCGCTCACCCATGAGAATATACGCCGGATTATTCTTTTTTAGCGCATACGCGTCGTCAAGATCAGCAACGGAAAGTATCCGTTCGGCCCCGTTGCCGAGAACGTAGCACGCGGTCGTGAATGCACGCAGTACATCAATGACGACGGTCAAACCCGCGGCTTTACCGCCCCCGGTCGAAAAATCCACAATCCGAATTTCCATATACGTCATTGTATAATATGCATATGGAATTGTCGCTTGACACGCCGGTGCGGTTCGTGCCGCACATCGGGCCGGTGATGGCGGGGAGGCTCGCCAATCTCGAAATCGCGACGGTGCAGGACCTGCTGTACCACGTCCCGTTCCGCTACGACGATTTTACCAATACCGTCATGATCGGCGCTGTGCGGCCGGATGAGGTTGTTACCGTACGGGCAACGATCGAGTCGATCCGCAATTTTTTTACCAAAAGCGGTAAAAAAATCCAGGAGGCGCGGGTCGCGGATGCCACGGGTAAACTCTCGGTCATCTGGTTTAATCAAACGTATCTTCTCAAAATTCTTCACCCGGGCGATTTCGTGAACCTTTCGGGCAAAGTAAGCTGGTTCGGACACAAACTGGTCTTAACCAGCCCCGCATACGAGCTGGGCACGTCGCTTAATACCGGACGGCTCGTGCCGGTGTACCCCGAAACCGCGGGACTTTCGAGCAAATGGCTGCGCGGCAGGATCGCGTATCTTCTGGAAAACGTCGCGCTTGCGGATTTCCTTCCAACCGACATCCGAATGAAGCACAACCTCATCGATCTGCCCGCGGCGCTTCGTGCGGTTCATTTCCCCGAAAATACCGGCATGATAGAAAAAGGAAGGCACCGCATCGCATTTGACGAGGTGTTGTTACTCCAGGCCGCGGCGCACGAAGCCCGCAGGCTTCGGGAAACAACGCAAAAAGCACGCGCGGTCGCTTCGGCGCAGATCCCGCAGCTTCCCTTTACGCTCACGCGCGATCAAAAGAACGCAATCGGCGAAATCTTGGGAGATATGGGAAAAACGGTTCCGATGAACCGGCTGCTTGTGGGCGACGTGGGAAGCGGGAAAACGGTCGTAGCCGCAACGGCCATGTACGCGGCGCACAAAAGCGGCTACCGCTCACTCCTCATGGCGCCCACGCAAATCCTTGCCCACCAACACTGGCAAACGATAAAAATGCTTCTTCCTGATATTTCCGTTGGACTAGTAACCAGCAGCGTGAAGGAAGATGCTGACATTCTTGTGGGCACGCACGCGCTGCTTTCCGAAAAACTCAAGAACGTCGGGCTTGTCGTCATCGATGAACAGCAGCGGTTCGGCGTTTCGCAGCGCGCGGCTCTTACAAAACGAAGCCCGCACTTTCTTACCATGACGGCAACGCCCATCCCGCGTACGATTGCCAAAACGCTTCTGGGAAATCTCGACGTTTCCATCTTAAACGAAATGCCTAAAGGCAGGATCCCGGTGAAAACATGGGTCGTGCCGACGGAAAAACGTACGGCAGCCTACGACTGGATCAAAAAACAGCCGGGTCAGGTCTTTGTTATTTGTCCCTTAATCGAAGCGTCCGAAACGCTCGACGGCGTCAAAGCGGTAAAAGAGGAATTCGAAAAAATGAAAAAAATCTTTTCCTCCGTCGGCATTCTGCACGGGAGAATGAAGACAGCGGAAAAAACGAAGGCGCTGGCGGATTTTCGGGACAAAAAAACAAGCGTGTTGGTCGCAACGCCGGTCGTGGAAGTGGGCATTGACGTTCCGGACGCAACCATCATGGTTATCGAGGCCGCGGACCGTTTCGGTTTGGGGCAGCTCCATCAGCTGCGCGGCAGGGTGGGACGGGGCGCCGAGCAGTCGTACTGCCTGCTTTTTACGGACAACGACGATGCCGTCCCGCGGCTCACGCATCTTGCGAGAATACAAAACGGCCCGGCGCTCGCGGAAATAGACCTGAAACTGCGCGGCCCGGGAGAAGTATTCGGTACGCGCCAGCACGGACTTCCGCACCTGAAAATCGCGTCGTTCACCGACATGAAAACTCTGGGCGAAGCGCAGGAGGCGGTTACGGAAGCTCCGGAGCCCCTCTTGAGAGAACTCACCAAAAAGGTTATAATTACCAGTACTAAGGACTAGTATGGCACCACTTCCGAAACGACGGCACAGTACGAGGCGCGGCGGCAAACGCAAAGCCGCAATCAGGCTTAGCCTGCCGGCGAACGTCGCGTGCCCGAAATGCGGTAAACCGAAACTGCCGCACCGCGCGTGCAAATACTGCGGATTTTATCGTTAAATGAAAACGGCTTCCGATCCACGACACCAGAAACGACGCGGGCTCATGGACGGATTATTTGCATTCAGTTTCAACGCGCGGCAAAAAAACGCAGCCATCCGGCCGATACTTGAACATTTGCCCGAACTGGATAAACAAATTGCCGCTGCCGCACCGGAGTGGCCTGTCGAAAAAATCGCCAAAATTGACCTTGCGATCCTTCGGCTTGCGATCTGGGAATTATCCGTCGCCAAAAAAGAACCGCCGAAAGTCGTGATCGATGAGGCGATAGAGCTTGCCAAGGAGTACGGCAATGAGCACAGTTCGCAGTTCGTTAACGGCGTACTGGGCACGATACTCAAAAGCATATGACGTTTGACCAACTGCAGAAAACCATCGGCGTGACGTTCCGCGACCCAAACCTGCTCAAACAGGCGTTCATGCACCGCTCGTATCTTAACGAGGCGCGCGAAACCAAAACAAGCAACGAGCGGCTGGAATTTTTGGGCGACGCAGTCCTGTCGTTTCTCACGAGCAAATTTTTGTACATCCAGTATCCGAAATATTCCGAAGGCACGCTCACGAACATCCGCTCAAGTCTGGTAAAAACCAAAAGCCTGTCGGACATAAGCAGAACGCTCGGCCTGGGCGACCTGTTGTTTCTGAGCCACGGCGAAGAAGCCTCAGGCGGCCGCACGAACCAGTCGCTTTTGGCGGACGTATTTGAGGCCGTCCTTGGCGCCATGTTTCTGGATCAGGGCATAGAATCGGTCGAGAAGTTTTTAACCGCGTACCTTTTTCCGAAAGCCGCAACGATCATCGAGACCAAATCGTACATCGACTACAAAAGTCTCCTGCAGGAAATCATCCAGGAACATTCGCGGACGTCCCCGACGTATGACGTGGTCAAAAGCGAAGGACCGGATCACGCAAAAACGTTCTGGGTGGAGGCAAAAACCGGCAGTACGGTACTGGGCGCCGGTACGGGTAAATCGAAGCAGGAAGCAGAGCAGGCCGCGGCCCACGCCGCGCTTGCCGGTATGGGGAAAATTTGATAAAATGAAACTAACGACAAAACAAAAATAGTAATTTTTTATTTAGATTTCATTTCTTTTATGTTAAAAATCAGACTTACCAAAACAGGTACGACGAACCGGAAAACATACCGCATTATTGCCATCGAAGAGGGGAAACGCCGCGACGGGAAAGCGGTGGAGACGCTCGGGTTTTACAACCCGCTCGTGAAACCGGCGCAGGTTGTGCTGAAAAAAGACCGCATTGCCTACTGGAAAAGTAAGGGCGCGCAGCTTACCCCGGCCGTGGAAAAATTGTTATGAAGGACACGCTCGTGTATCTTCTGACGGCGATCGCAGACCATCCCGACGACATCGTCGTTGACGAGGAAGCGCAGGAGGGCAAAACCGTACTCACCATCCACGCCAACACCGAGGACATGGGGAAAATCATCGGCAAAAGCGGCCGCATCATCCGCGCCATCCGCGATTTGGTGAAACTCATGGCGGCAAAGCAAAATACGTATGTGGACGTTGTCCTTGCCGAATAAGTGTTCCGATGTGTGTAAAAAACATGCGAATTTCTATCCTCACGCTTTTTCCCGAGATGCTGCGCGGGCCGTTTGACCAGTCCATCGTCAGGCGGGCGATTGACAAACATCTCATTGCCATCGAATACGTGAACATCCGCGATTTTGCCGACGACGCGTACAAATCCGTTGACGGCCGCCCGTACGGCGGGGGGGTGGGGATGATACTGCGCGTTGACGTCGTGGACCGCGCACTGTCCTCAGTGTTGTCATCCTCGCGAAAGCGAGGAACTGCCTTTGCGCGAGACAATAAAACAAGAGTCATTTTATTGGATGCAGGCGGTAAAATTTACACGCAGGCAAAAGCGCGCGAGCTTTCCAAACTCAATCATCTCATTCTCATCTGCGGCCATTACGAAGGGGTCGACGCGCGCGTACAGAACCTCGCCGATGAAGTCATTTCCATAGGCCGGTTCGTCGTAACCGGCGGGGAAATTCCCGCGATGATTATTGCCGACAGCGTTGCCCGCCTTGTTCCCGGCGTACTTGCCAAGCCGGAAGCGACCGCAATCGAATCGTTTACGAACGAAGGGGAAACCGAATATCCCCAGTATACCGAGCCGCGCGAGTATAACGGGATGAAAGTACCTGACGTATTATTGTCAGGAAACCACAAAGCGATCAACCAGTGGCGCGCCTCACGGACTAAACGGGTCTGATTTGCGTATTGAGACCGAGGCCGTAGCCTCCACAACTTCCTGTTCCCGCGAGGCAAAGGGCATCTGGTCAATCACCGCGATTATCTGCGTTTCCCTGTCCGTAAGCGGCGAAATCGGTTGGATGACCGACCCGATGCTTACGGGGTAGGGAGCGTAAAATCCGTCAAGTTCCATCCTCGCCTCGGCAAACGTCCCGTTCACCGATACATCCAGCGACCGGACCCGGAACAACCTGCGGACGATGGAAATCGTCGTTAAAAACGACCTGACCTTATCAAACGGCCCCCTCACCGTAACGCTTAAGGGAAGAAGATTGCTGCCGATTTTTGCCTCGTCTGCGGAAAGTTTTTTTGCCGAATCCGTCGCGATGGAGCCGGGCCGCGAGAGCGTTACGTCAATAACGTCAACCCGCGCATTGGTGCTGACGTAATCGAGCGTCGTCATTACCGTTGAGAGGGATTTGTCCGGCGGCACCGCTGAGGCAAGGGTAAGCAGGTTATTGCGAAGTACCGCTTCATCCGCGGCCTGCAAAACAGCCTGTTTACTGCGAAGGAGCGAAATGTCGCCGGTAAGCGACGACAGTTGCCGCGAAAGCGCAACGGTTCGCTTTGCCAGCGGCACGATCCCGAAACCCAGTGCCGCAAGCGACAGTGCCCCCACGACAATAAGAAGGGTAAACTCCTGATATCGTCGGAATAATTTTAGTAATTCCATATGCGTTACAGAATCGGCGCAAACGAAACCGATACGTCCATGTCTCCGTCTTTGTTGAGCGTGAGCGCGACCAGTGACGGTTTGGTCACGCGATCGGCTGCAGCAAGTACCAGCAGCGAGTCGATAATTTTCACCGCTTCTGCTACCGACGGCGCGTGTGCCGTAACGGTCGTTTTATACGTATCGTCAAGCGTGATCGCGGAAAGTTCGTTTTTCGGGACGGTCTGCGATACGATGTCGAAAAACGTATCAAGCCGTTTTTGGTTTGCCATCACCTTATCCACGATAGTCGCGCGCTGTTTAACCGCAATCAGGAGTCCCTCTTTCGTCGTTTCGTTGGTGATTGCAAGCGCCGCGGCGTTTTTTTCACTCACCGCGCCGTCCACCCGCGACCGCATGTAAAGAAATGCCGCACCCACCGCCGTCCCGGACGCGATAACGAAAATGAGGCTTCCGTACGCGAGTCTGCGAAGAAAAGGAACGAAGCGCGCGACGCTCTCGGTTTTATCTGCTTTCGTCGAAATAAGGTTTATCGTTTTCATTCCGTGCGCAGCGCCAGCCCAACGGCGACACAAAAATTTGCGCCCTCGGTTGTCAGAACGGAAAATCTCGCGTCACGGGTAATGCCCGTCCAGGGGTTAACGAGCTGCACTTCGAGCCCGAGCGACTGCGCCATATAAATGACCATGCCCGGAAGTCGTGCCGTACCGCCGGACAAAACGACGGTCTGTACGTCCTTATCCTTATATTTTTCCTGATAAAACGCGAGCGCGCGCCGGATTTCGCCGACGATCGAATCCATGATCGGTTTGGCAGCGGCGACGATTTTCCCCTCAAGGCGCGTGGCGTCGAGCCCGTACGTCCGTTTGTATTCCTCTGCCTGCGCCGGCGTAAAATCTAAGCCCTGGGCGATTGCGCGCGTCATGGCATCGCCGGCAGCGGGTATGGAGCGGGTAAGCGATAGAATCCCGCCGCGCAAAATCGCCAGATCCGTGGTCTGCGCGCCGATTGCGGCGATAAGGATGTTTTTGGCGCCCGGCGTGCTTCTTCCCAGCGCCCGTGCGGTGGCGATGATCTCAGTCTCTGCCCCGATCGGTGTCAGTTCCGCCGCTTCCAAAATCGAAAGATAGTGGTCAAGCAGTGTCTTAGGCGCCGCAACAAGCAAAACTTCCATCTTATTGGTCCCGGTCTGGGCGGCGGTGCGAAGCACGGTAAAATCGAGATTTACCTCGGACAGGGGCAGGGGAATGTACTGTTCCGCCTCCCATTTGATCGCGGAAGCAAGCTCGCGTTCGGAAAGCGCGGGCACCTCGATAACCCGCGTAAATACTTTCGATTCGGGAAGCGCGATCTGGACGCTCCTGCTTTTAGCGCCGGTTTCCTTGAGAAGTTTCTTTACGGCGCCGGCGACAGACGCGGTATCCTGAGGCGTGGGGATGCTGCCGGCAGCGGAAAGGGCAAACGCATTGCCCTGGTAGCCCAGTTCAATGAGTTTGATCGTGTGCGATCCGATATCGAGCCCGAGAGAATAGTTCATGGCAGTCAGCGTGAAAACGATCCCTGGGAAAATACGGCATTGTCGAATAATCCCGCCGGGGATTTATATTCCTGGTACACGACGATTTTTCTGTTGGTGCCGCCGGGCGTTTTTCCTACCGATTCAATCTGGTTTCCCTGAAACGGCAGGTCCTGAGCGGGTAAAACGGCAATCTGCGCAGCCGCATATAAAGGCCGAAGACGCGCGGCGATTATGACGTCCTGCACCGGATTAATTGCAGGGGAAAACGACGAAAACGTTATAGTTGCTTTGTACGTGGTGTTCGTGCCGGAACCGCATCCTCCGGTACTCGCGGTAGGCGCAGCAAAATTATTGGTTGCAGCGCGTTCGCCGTCGGGGTCGAACGCTGCTTTTGCCACCTGATACGTGTTGTCTGACGCGCGCTTGTACAAAATGGTGACCGCCATAGCCGGAGTCGGCGTTTCGGCGCTCCAGCAGAGGCTGAGCGTATTGGCGCGGTACGACGGCGCGCGGTCGTCTATCGCCCCGTCGCCGTTGTGGTTCGTCAGCCAGACCGTTTCAACCGTTTCCGCAGGCGTTTTACCCGGCCACACGAGCGGGGCGGCGGCAGAAGCGCTCACCGATGCCACCGTCACGTTGTACGAACTGCCGGTCGTCCCGTCCACCGATGCGGCCGTGGTAACGCCCGTGCGAAGCGCGGTTTCCACGCCTGCCTCCGCGGCAGAAAATGCCCGTGCGGATTCCTCAAGATTTCGCGTAATGGAAACGTCGGTGGTACTGCGCGAAATAAGCGCAAGCCCTACCGTGGTAGCGATGGTAAGCACAAGAAGCGCGATAAGTGCCGCCTGACCGGAAGAACTCATTTTGTATAAAGATTTTTTCATAGTACTATTCTTATTCTAGATAAGACAGGAAGTATATACAAGAGTATATGGGGTTATAGCGCATTTCATTACCTACATACTAGCCGTCACGGCGCGACCTCCCGCCAGGTGATGCCCGTCTCCTGCATGGCCTGCGGCATGACGATGAGCATCTGCGGATCGTAGAGAAAGAGCTCCGCGGCCGTATCCTGGTTGCGCGAGACGGCGTCCAGATCGCGCTCCAGCACGAAGTTTTTGCCGGCGACAAAGGTGCCTTTTCCCACGAACCGCTCCCGGCCGGCAACGCTCGAGCGGCCGGTGCGGATGTCCCCGCGGGCGATGTAGATGCCCTGCACGACTGCAACACTGGAGGACGGCGGCACGCCCACCGACGGATCAACGACAATGTCCCCGGATGCGAAAAATGCCGCGAACCCGCCGGGCGCGATGGTTATGTTCCCGCCAATCGTCAGATTGCCGTCGACGAAAAACACCAGATTTTCTCCGGCACCGATCACCCAGTCGCCGTCGGTCGTCATGTTGCCGGCAACAAAATACGGGAGCTTCCGGCCGACCGGCTGGGCAACCGGCGCCACAGGATTGGTATAGTCCGGGCCGGCCGGCGGTTTGCCGCCGAAGCGCCGCAAAAACAGTTCGTAGTAGTCCACCAGGGGAATGGTATCCTTGACAAGCCAGTTTGTTTGCGACACGCGGGTATCCCCGGTGTCCAG
>CAYWVJ010000032.1:7987-9305 GCA_964461825.1 uncultured Gammaproteobacteria bacterium | reverse complement strand
TATACGACCCACCGGATTGTGTCTTCGCCGCAGGGTTCATGGCTTACGGTGGACGGACAAAAAGTACTCAATTTTTGCTCAAATAACTATCTGGGATTTGCCGCAGACAAACGTCTTGTGGACGCCGCAGTGCGCGCCGTACGCGAATACGGCGTGGGGCCGGGAGCGGTGCGGCCGCTGTCGGGAAACCTGAAACTCCACGTTGACGCGGAGGCGGCGCTTGCGAAATTCAAGCATCAGGAGGCCGCATTTTTACTTCCCGGCGGATTTATCGCAAATATCGTGGCCATTCAGACGGTGATGGGGAAAGACGACATCGTGATTTCCGATGAACTCAATCACGCTTCGATCATTGACGCCATTAAAATCGCGCAGATAAAAAACAAATTCATCTATAAGCATAACGACATGGATGATCTGGCGCGGGTTTTAAAAGAGGCAAAAAAAATTCAGGGCGGGCACGTTATCATGATCGCAACCGACGGCGTGTTCTCGATGGACGGCGACATTGCGCGCCTTCCGGCGATCGTGGCGCTCGCGAAACAATACGGCGCCATTACGATGGTGGACGATGCCCACGGCGAAGGGGTTTTGGGCGGCGGGCGGGGCATTGTGCATCATTTCGGACTGCACGGCAAAGTAGACATTGAAGTGGGTACGTTCAGCAAAGCGTTCGGCGTTTTGGGCGGCGTCATTGCCGGAAAAAAAGAACTGATTGAATACTACAAACAAAAAGGCCGGCCGTTTTTGTTCTCGACGGGGCTCACGGTTGCGGATACCGCGGCGATCATCGAAGCGGTTAAGGTGCTTACAAAATCCGGTTCGCTTGTCAAAAAACTGTGGAACAACGCCGATTATCTTAAAAATGGATTTACGAGACTTGGTTTTGATATCGGCCGCTCGGAAACGCCGATTACGCCGGTGATGCTGGGCGATGAAAATCTCGCGAAAAACTTTTCCGCGAAACTTTTTGCAAACGGCGTGTTTGCCACGCCCATTAAATATCCGATGGTGGCACTCGGGAAAGCCCGCATCCGCGTGATGCCGTCGGCGTCTCATTCCCGCAAAGACCTCGACGCGGGACTTGCCGCGTTTGCAAACGTCGGGAGAGAACTGGGAGTGATTTGACTGTAATCGTGAGAACCCGCTGCGAATCGATTCAGTCTCTGATCATCCAAACACAATTTTATCCGGCATACTTGACGAAACGCATGTGTTGCGGATTGTTTGCCGTCCGGATAATGATATAATAACGGTAATCACATTTTATCCGACGAGAAAGGATCGTTACCCATCATGAAGTTTCGGAATGACAAGG
>CAYWVJ010000032.1:4947-7887 GCA_964461825.1 uncultured Gammaproteobacteria bacterium | reverse complement strand
GGGTGATTTTATCGTCCATTTTTCAAAAAAAAATAAGCCGGTGTTGATGGAAATTCTCAATGCTGCGTCCTTTTTCAAGGAAACTTCGCGCGTTTTCCCGAAAAATGTTCTGCAGAGCGCGTGAGCAGTGATGCGAAATATATTTTTTGGTATTTTTCTTGGAATTCTTCTTTCCCTTGCTGCATCTTACGGAAACCGCGCGGTGCAGAAGTATCTCGCTTCAGGGCAGATAATTTCGCCGCTGGGGAAGATTTTTGAACGGCCTCTGGATAAATATACGATCGATGCTCTGCGCGTAAGGACGTTCACCGGCAGCAGGATAGTTTTGGACGAGCCGATTGCGACGACCAGTGCCTACACGAAATACATTTTCCATTTTATTTCCGATGATAAAAAAGTAACGGGAGTTGCGACAATCCCTCCGGGCGATAATTTACCCGTCATCGTGCAGCTGCGCGGGTTTATTGATCCTAAAACATATTTTCCCGGGAACGGCACCGTGCGAAGCGCCGAAGTTTTTGCACGCAACGGATTTATTTCGCTCGCGCCGGATTTTTTGGGCTACGCAGGTTCGGATCAGCCGGCGTCTGACGTGTTCGAGGAACGGTTTGAAACGTACACGACCGCGCTCAATCTTTTGGCATCGGTTCCGACCCTCCCGATGGCGTCGGATAAAATCGGCATCTGGGGCCATTCAAACGGCGGCCAGATAGCGCTTACGGTTTTGGAAATTCTGAATCGGCCGGTGCCGGCGGTATTGTGGGCGCCGGTTTCCAAGCCCTTCCCGTATTCGATTCTTTATTTTACGGATGATATTCCGGACCACGGGAAAGCGCTGCGCAAAGTTACTGCCGATTTCGAAACAAATTACGACGCGGAAAAATATTCACTGACGAATTATCTGGAGAGAATTTCCGGACCGGTTTTGTTGCAGCAGGGAACTGCCGACCAAAACGTGCCGCAGGCATGGAGCGATGCGCTCGCAAAACAATTAAAAAACGTTGACTACGTTACGTATCAGGGAGCGGATCACAACATGATCGGCGCGTGGGATGCGGCCGTCGCACGGGATGTGGCATTTTTCAGGAAAGAATTACGATAATCCAGCGTCAGGGCGCAGGGAAAACAAACGGTGCGCTGCAGGTGGCAGTAGCCCCAAGGTCGTCTTTAAGCGCTACGCTCACGACCGTCGGAACCCCCGGGGGGAGTTCAATTGCTTTTGTGGTACAGCGGAACGTGCCGCCGC
Organism: uncultured Gammaproteobacteria bacterium; assembly: GCA_964461825.1. Taxonomy (GTDB): domain Bacteria; phylum Patescibacteriota; class Microgenomatia; order UBA10105; family UBA927; genus XYB1-FULL-47-11. The sequence goes on along the minus strand of CAYWVJ010000032.1, from coordinate 6,641 downwards.
CGCGCTGCGGATTATCCGTCAGCGGGCTCGTGCCTTTTACTGAGGCGAGTTCTTTCTCTTTGGATGAGACGGTTAACGTGCAGTCGACCGTGGACGCTTTGGACACGTCGCCGCCTTCTACCGAAAGATAATATTCTTTGTATCCTATCCGCGGATTGTAGTACTGGGTGTCGCAGGAAAGTTTGGTAATCTGACCTTTCACCTGCGCGGGCGCCGCCTGTTCCTGTGTTGCGGCAGGCGCGGGGGATACTGATTTATTTCTGATCAGATAGCCGGCGATAACCACCGCAACCAAGACGACTAATCCGAGGACGTAATACTGTTTCACGTCTTCCGTTCCCTTTATTTTTTCTTCGTCCGTCATATATACTAAGTATAAGTATACGTTTTGAATTTTTGCAAGAGGGAATATGAGCGATATACACGATCTTACCAAACACGTCGGCCATATGACGAAAACATTGGGTCACAGCGAGGACCCCACGATTATTCTTCTGTATCTTCTTGAGGAATTGGGTGAGACCGCGCGTGCGTATCTCAAGGAGCAGGGACACAAACAAGGCAACGACCGCGTCACGGAAACGTTCCGGCAGGAATTAGGCGACGTATTTTATCTTTTATTGCGTTTGGCGGCAGTGACCGATACGGATTTGGAAAAAGAACTGGAAAACACGAAAAAGAAACTGGCAGGATGATATAATACGGGTAGCCGTCAGGATGGCGGAGCGGTCAATCGCAACAGACTGTAAATCTGTCGCCCTAACGGGCTACCCAGGTTCGAATCCTGGTCCTGACACTGTGAAATGGTAATAATTTTTGGAACAGGACACGGAGCGTTGCGACGTGCATCCTGGTGCTGACACTTATGAAAGCATTTTTATTCGGCATCATATTTTTGATCATCGTCGGCGCCGGCGCGTTTGTGGCGCTTAAATATTTTTACAAATCGCCGCAGGGGCAGGTGTATAAAACCGCCGCGGTTACCAAAACCGGGGAGCTCCGGAAATCGAACGTCGCCGGCAGCGATTTTACCCACATCCTGCTGAATCCGTCGGAAAAATCCGTCGGCGTTGCGTCCTACACGCTGAGCCTGGACGACTACGTCGGGAAAAAGGTGAGCGTTACCGGCCAGTATTCCGGCAATACCCTCTATGCAGATTCGGTACAGGTTATACAGTGATCTTTTTCGTGCAGCCGGAAATATCCACCGAACAGCCATTCTTTTTATGCTTCGCCGCGGCTCGCTGACGCTTCCGGCAATCATCCGGCGGCTGAAAATTTCCCCGAGCCTTACGGCCCATCATCTGGCGGTTCTTCGCAAAGCGGGATGGGTAAACAAAGCAAAATTCGGGAAGCTGGTTGAGTACTCATTGGAGAAAAAGACGGTTAAGAAACTTCTGAGCCCCCTGTCAGAATCGGACTGACGTCAGCGGTTTACAAAACCGTCGCTCTGCCATTGAGCTAAGGAGGCAACTAAGGGAATTGTACCAAAAAGAAGCAGCGGGCGTAATAATTCCGCCCGTGAGCATTGAAGTATTTTCCCGATCGAGTCAATCGGATGGACTGAGACGATATCCACAGACATCGTGCTACCTCGTCCTGTCGCCCCTTAACTTCTTAAGAGACTACCTCATTTAGTTTGAACTTGTAGAGAAAATTAAGCTTCAATGAGCAACACGAGCATGATTATCGTA
>CAYWVJ010000032.1:0-4847 GCA_964461825.1 uncultured Gammaproteobacteria bacterium | reverse complement strand
ATTCCGCTTCCGGGCAGTAAAAGGTTAAGAAGCACGTTGATGACGGGCGAAATGATGCGCTGCACCGGCGCCACGCCGCCGAAAATCGGAAACAACAGAAACAGGAGAAATATAAAGCCGTACCGCTCAAGTTCAGCCCAGTCGCGCGCGGCTTTCTCCGGAAGCACCCCCTCGACCACCTTAAACCCGTCCAGGGGGTGGATCGGGATGAGATTGAAGATAGCCAGTACGACGTTATAGACGATAAACTGCTGCAGCAGGATGATGAGGGCGATGATGGCTACGGAGATCGCCGCGCCGGGGGCGTACGCAAACCGGAGACCAAAGAGCGCCTGGACAACCAACGATGATACCACGGCAGCAAGGATATTTGCGGCCGGACCGGCAAGCGAAATGATCGCGCCGTCGCGCCGCGGATTTTTCAGGTTATACGGGTCAAACTGGACGGGTTTGCCCCAGCCGAACCGGATCAGGATAAGAAGGATCGTACCCAACGGATCCAGATGCGCGAGGGGATTGAGCGTTAGCCTGCCCTGCATCCGGGGCGTCGGGTCGCCCAGGCGGTCGGCTGTCCACGCGTGGGAAAACTCATGGATGTCGATGGCCAATAGTAATGCGACAATGCCGAAAACGAACTCCAGCGGGTTGAAAGGCGATCCGAACATATGGTACAATTATACAGAAAATATGTACTAAGTGCTAAATGCTAAGTTCTCATTACCACTTAGCAATTAGTAGTTGGTATTTTATTGCGTATGGCATATCAATGCGACATCTGTTCCAAAAAAACGCATGCCGGGCGGTCACACACGCACCACACCGGAGTTGCCGGCGGCCAGTGGAAAAAGCGGGCACAGACGACCCGCAGGTCTTTTGCGCCCAATCTTCACTGGGTAACGTTGCCGATGGACGGCGTTATGAGGCGCGTGCGTGCATGCACGAGTTGCATCAAAAGGGTTCGGTTTGATCTTCGCAAAGCGGCTATTGTTGGGGCGCAGTAGTGGGCTGCGCAGTACAGAAGAATTTGAGGCAGCCGTTGGTATCCCGTTTGTAAATCCAGCCGGTCGAGCAGTCTTCGGCACGCGGGAGCGAGACTGGGGCGCACTCCAGCCCGGCCTTGGAGCGCACGTCCTGCGACACGTTTTTCATGAGCGTCAATACAACGACCAGAAGGATAAATGCGAGGGTGAGAAACAGGATAAAATTCCACGCGGAAAGGTCCTGTTTGAGACTTCGAACGGATCGAACTGTTCGCCGGGGCATAGGATACTTTCAACGTAATGGAATTTTCCCGCTTCGTCAAGAGGCAAGATAGGCTTCGGAAAACTGCTGCCACGAAACCGGCGTTTTCCCTTCAAGCTGTACGGTTACCGGTTTGTCGGTAAATGAAAGAATTTTGAGCCGTTTTTTTTGAAAACGCGTCCAGAGTCCCGGCCAGGGGTGAAACGCGCGGAATTTCCGGTTGATCCGTTCTGCGTCTTTCGGGTTGATAATGTTTTCCCACGGTTCAAATCCGTCGTCGCGCGTAAGCCGCCGCGCATACGGCTCCACGAGGTGTGAAGCTGTATCACTTTCGATGTGTGATGGCTTCACACCTCGGTATGTTTTGAGAATTTCCGTTAAAAGATCCGCGCCGATGGCGAAAAGTCTGGTGCGCAGGGGTCCGGAAAAATCATCGCCGGCGACGGGAATTTTCTTCTGCGCGATAATCTCTCCCGCGTCAAATTTTTCCGTCAGCGTCACGACGGTGACGCCGATTTGGCGGTCGCCGGAGAGAATTGCCCACGGCACCGGATCGCCGCCGCGCCAGCGGGGAAGGAGCGACGGATGGACGTTCAGGCCGCCCAGTGTTGCCGATGCGATGCGTTTCATCGGGATTTTTTCGCCGTAGCTTGCCGAAACGATAAGGTCACAGGGAACGTCCGGCGCGGTGTAGTGCACGGGAATGCCGTGCCGTTTTGCCCAGAGTTCAACCGGCGTGGGCGCGAGGATGCGTTTCCGGCCGATGGGTTTAGGCGGCTGGGTAACGACGGCCACAACATCGGATAATTTTTTCAAAACGAGAACGGAATCTGATGTTGAGCCAAAAAAAACGATCTTCATGCAAGCGACACTTCCTCAAGTTCTTCTTTGTCTTCGGCGTTTTTCACTGCCTGGTAGAGCTTGCCGTTTTGCGAAAGCACGCGCTGGACAAAAAGGATGCCGTTCACGTGATCGGTTTCGTGCTGCACGATCGTCGCCATAAATCCGCGGAAGGTTTCTTCGCGGGATTTGCCTGTTTTGTCCTGATATCGCAGCGTAACTGCGGCTGCGCGCTTTACTTTTCCCCAGATTTTGGGAATGGATAAACACCCCTCAAGTTTATTTTCCCGCTCGGGTACGCCGTCGGTCTCGCCGGTTTTTTTTACAATTTCCGGGTTGACAAATACGCGCACGTCGTCTTTCGGTTTGGTTACAAACACGCGCCACGGCTCACCGATTTGCGGGGCGGCAAGCCCGACGCCTTTCGGATTTTTTGTTCCCTTAAGCGTTGTCGTAAGATCGAGAATCAGCCGCGCGAGCCGCCTGTCAAACGACACAACGGGTTTTGCGGGCGACGTCAGAACCGGATTGGGGGACGTAACGATCGGTTTCATTGTTTGAGGCGGTCCTGAAATTCGCGATCCTGCGGATTCACGTTGGTAAGATAGTCGGTCAGCTCCTGTTTTGCAAGCTCGGGTTTTTTTGCGTCCGTATAAAAAACGTACAGGCCGAAATATGCGTCGCGGTAATCGCGTTTCAGCATTTTTGCTTTTTTGAGCAGTTCGAGCGCTTTATCCGTATTTGCTTCGCGGCCGTAGAGAATTGCCAGATTATAGTAAATTTTCGGATCGTTGGGAGAAAGCGCCGCCGCTTTTTCGAGGGCGGCAATTGCCGTGCTGTTGAGCGTGGGGTCAAGCACTGAGAGCGTATAAAATACTTTCGTGCGCGTTTTCCAGAAGTTTACATTATTGGGAGAAATGGCGATCGCGCGGTCAGACTCGGCGATGCTCCTTCGCGCAAGCTGGGCAGCCAGCGTGGCATTTTTGTCCTGCGCGGCGGAGAGTGCCATTGAAGAAAGGATTGCCGCCATATCGTCGCGGTATACCGGCTCCCGCGGGTTGAGCGCAATTGCCTGTGCGTCTGCAGCCTGCGCCCGCGCAAAAAGCCCCGACCTGCCGAGCCTGTTCCCGAGCGCATACTGCGTATCTGCCTGCCAGAAACGGACGAGTATGCCAAGTACGATAAGAAGCGTCAATAAAACGGCGAATGAAACGTACGGGAGCGGCCGGATTTTTTTCACCCACATCGTTTGTTTTTCCGCAAATACCACGGTCATTGCGGGGATGAGGAAAAACATGAGCTGGATGATGACGACGGAAAAGCCGAAGAAATTAGTGACGAGAATGGATAACCAGCCGGAAAAAAGGGCAGCCGGCAGCAGCGCGTTGTTTTTTCTCTGATATCTGAGAAACCAGATGATAAATGCAGCAATGAATATGAGGTATGCCGTCAGACCGAATAAACCGGTGGTTGCCAGGTAATTGAGGTATTCGTTGTGCGCTTTGTTGTAAAGGAAATCCCATTCGCTCGTAAGGTTGTGGCCGGCCGGCCGGTACTGATAAAACGCAAATGCGAACGTTTCGGTTCCCGTGCCCACGAGCATGTTTTTGACGGATCCTTTCCATGCGTTTATCGCGCCCTGCCAGACGTATTTTCTGATCGTTCCCGATTCCGTGCCGCCGAACTCAATTGCCGTTCCGGAGGGCGCTGCCGCCGGTTTTACGGCCGTCTGTTTGCGCGTCCATCCCTGCCAGGTTGCCCATCGGTCAATTTGCTCCACGTAGACGCCGTTTGTGAAGACAAAGACCGCGAAGATTAGATGCAAAGCAGTAACCGGCAGAAGAATTTTTTTGAAATCTTTTGATTTGAGCCATACGAAGAACCAGAATGCGATGTCCGCGACGGCGAGTCCGAGGTATCCGGAACGCGAACGAGTCCACAAAAGCACAACGAAAAAGAGGACAGAAGACAGAAGATAGAAAACGGACGACACGTTTACCTTCGAGATCCCCAGTGCCATCGCAAAAGGCGTGAGCGCCACAAGATACGCCGCAAGCCAGTTCGGCTGGCCGAGCGTCGAAAATACCCGCGACTGCACGTCCTGCACCCAGAGGTTTTTATCGACGCCGAAATGTTCCAGCACCCCGTAGATTGCGATAACCGCCGCAGTGGTTACGGCAACGCGCAGGAGTCTTGCTTCGCGGATGATGGTAAAATTGGTAACAAACGCGTAGTACAGTACCGTGTAAGCAATTACTGACCACATGCCGCCGTTAAAGCGCGAATAATAGCCCCACCACGACACGTGCGGGTCGATGGAAAAAAGTGAGCTTATAAGTTGTGACGCGACAAACAACGCGATGGGAACGTCCAGCGGCGTCCGGGCGATGCGGATTTCCCGTTCGCTGATCATTTTGACGATCCATGCGCCGGCAATCACCGCGGTGATGCCGTACGTGAGCATCATTTTGTTGTATTCAAACAGCTCAAAATTCCACGGCGTAAGGACGAGGGGGACAAGAATGAACAGAAAATAAAATCCCCAGCGGATAATCCGGTTGCACCAGCGCGTAAGTTCCATGACGTAAGTATAGCATACCGTTTGACAGCAACGGGTATACTGTATTCATGGCGTTTTCGCCGCAAGAGGTGTCCGTAAATATCAGGGATCAAAGCGCGAACGTTGTTATCAGTACATACGCGCATTGGCTGACGAGGCTGCTCATACGAGAGCAGCGCGATTCGGAAGTAGTGGCGCGTCTTGC
>CAYWVJ010000031.1:4598-9384 GCA_964461825.1 uncultured Gammaproteobacteria bacterium | reverse complement strand
GAAGCCTGTGCCATACTTATTTAACCGGAACCGTCGTAAATACCGGTCGGGCGGTTTTATCTTCTTCGACGACGAGTCTCGGCGGTTGTGGCGCCTGCGGCGGCTGGGGCGGCGGCGCAACCGGCTTTTGCTCTGCCAGCTCCTGCGGCTTGGTTGTTGCAAGCGCGTGTTCTTCAGGGCTGCTGATAACCCTGATTGCCGCGTGTGCCGGTCCGGCAAAAAACAACCCCTCGCCGATGTCAGCGGACAAAAGCAGGTGCTGTTCTCCTTCGGACAGATAAAACACGCCGGCAACCTTATCAATGGCGGCGGATGATTGTTTCATGAGAATCTGAATGCTCGAGTTTTGGATAATCGCTTTGCCAAGATCCACGGATAAAAAATCCTCGACGTCCTGGGTGATGGTGGTCAAGCCCAGATAGTATTTTCTGGCGCGTTTTGCCATGGAATTGAGGAAGTTGCCCGAATCCGGGTATTTCATCATGTACCACGCCTCGTCAACGATGAGGATGCGGCGTTTTGGATCGCGCCGGACCTTTGTCCAGATATAATCGAGAATAAGGTACATGGCGATGGGCCGCAACTCCTCTTCAAGGTCGCGGATCGTAAACACCGTGAGCTGATTTCGTATTTCCACATTTGTCTGCTGGTCAAAAATGCCCACCAAGCTTCCTTTGACGAACTTCTCCAGCCGGTCTGCAAGCCCCCTGGCAAGCGGCTCTTCCATGCCCACGAGCACTTTATAAAGATCCTCCATAAGCGGCGGCTCTTTGGTTTGGGTTGAAGGATCCGGCGTTATGCCGCGCTGTTTATACGTAAGGATAAGCGCCCGATCCAAAATCGCATCCTCCGACGCGGTGAGTTTGCCCATGACAACGCGGAAAAACCCGTGCAGTGAAAGGATTTTTTGGTTAAGCTCGCTTTCCTCGTCTTCAGTTTTGGTTTTCGTAAACAGCGACAGGTCAAAGGGGTTGATTTTGGTTTGTGAGCCGAAGTGGAAACGGATATACTCACCGCCCATGGCATGAGACAGGGCTTCGTACTCGCTTTCGGGGTCAATGACGATAACTTCGGTGTCAAACATGAGGCTCCGCATGATTTCCAGTTTTATCATGTATGATTTGCCGGAGCCGGATTTCCCGAACACAACGCTGTTGGCGTTTTCAAGCGTAAACCGGTCAAAAATAACCAGGCTATCATTGTGTTCGTTGATGCCGTAAAGAATCCCTTCGTTGGCGGTAAGTTCGCTGGTCGTGAAGGGAAACGTGGTGGCAAGCGACGTCGTGTCCATGTTCCGCGTGACAACAATGCGGTCCTGACCCATGGGGAGCGTCGTTTTGAACCCTTCTTCGGTTTGCAGAATTGCGCGCTTGGTGATGATAAGCAGTGACGCAAGCGTTGCTTCAACCTGTTTGGTGGTTTTATTGAGGTCTTCGAGCGTTTTGGCGGGGATGGTCACGTACAGGCCGAACTGGAAAAACCGCTGTGCGCCCTTGGCAAGCTCCTGCTGCAGGGCGAGTGCATCCTCGAGCGCCACCTGCACCGACGGCTCGATAACGCGCCCGCGTTTCATGTCCGACTGAATCGTCGCCTCCATTTCCCCGACGCGGCGCTTGAGATTTTCCAACACTTCCTCGCTTTTGGTGGGGTATACGTACATGGCGATATCGAGTGTGTGGTTGAAGGAGATTAAAGGTTCCAGCCAGTTGGCGGACACAAACCGCGGGTAGCCGGCAACAAACAGCGTCCGGAACCACCGGTCGCCGATTTTTATGGTGTCAAAATCCACTTCAATTGCCGGCGGCGCGACAAGGTCGCCCAGCGACAGCGGCCCGATTTTGCCCGACGGCGCCGGTCCCGGCACTGCCGGGGCAACAACGCGTTTGATAAGCGTTTGTATGTCCATGGGTTAGCCGTGCGCCACGCGGACCACGTCTTCTTCGGTCAGCGGCGGCGCTCCCTGATTGTAAATTTCAAAGTAAAGACGGATAAGCTGGGTGTTGACGAGTTGTTTTGCCTGCAGCCCGATGCGGTTTAACAGCCGGATGATGTGATCTTTTTTTGGCGTGAGCACCGCAAGCGCGCGTTCAAAAATGTACTGTTTCGGAAACGGAAGGCCGCGCGTCTTGCCGCCTAACAGGATTTTTGTGCTCGTACCCAGCTCAAGGTAGGAAAAGGGGATGATGATGTAAAATTTTTTATCGAGTACGTCCTTTTCTTTTACCGTCGTTGCGACAAACTGCCGGTAAGCGTGCATGCTTGCGGCGAGTTTTGGGTTTTTCTGCCTGCGCTCCGCATCTTCGAGAATTTTAAGATACGCGGTCACGTCTTTGTGCTGCGTGCGCACCAAAATTTCAATGGGGAAGGAGAGGGAATTTAACAGACCCGCGTAGGCGTAAATAATTGCATCCTGTTCTTTTTCGGACAAGAGGCCGAAATTGACCGCCGTTGCCGAAACAACGATGGCGCACGATCCGTCGGTAAACATCGCGATGTCGTTGTCGACCGTCTCTATTTCGGTAAACAGCTGGGTGGAGGCGCGGATGGGAACGACGGTTTCATTCATTGCACTTTGCTCCCGAACAGTTCTTTTTCGAGTTTTGCCCGCGTGATTTCTTTTTGACTTTTCGCAAAAATCTCGAGCGCCGGAATAACCGACCCGTTGACGGTAATTTGTGCGCGGTCAAAGGTAAAGCGCATGCGGGGATCTTCAACTTCGACAAAATAAACGCCGTTAGGGATCGGGGTTGATGCGGCAAACTGCCCGAGGCGGTTGGTTTTAAGGGCGCGCACCGGCACCCCCTCTTTGTCTTTCACCGTGACCAAAACTCCGGGGAGCAGATTCTGGTCGCCGTCTTTGACGATGCCGGTGACGATATTGGGAACGTTTGTAAGGCGCGGAAGCCCTGCGTACACGGCGCGGTCAGGAGTAATAATGCGCACTGACGGTCCTTTTTGCGATGCCGGCGTTGCCACGTACGTGCCGGTCGGTTTTGGCGGCTCGGGCGGTGCGGTTTGTTTTTTGAGGCGCGCGAGTTCATTGATGAGGCTGTCGCGCTGGCTGATAAGGTCGGACAGTTGTTTTTGCAGTTCGGAAACGTGCGGCTGGGTGCTGTTGGTTTCCTTGATTTCCTTTGCAACCGATGCGATTTTTTGTTCGACCATTGCTTCGCGGGTTTTTACCTCCGGCGGCGGGGTCATATCCGGCGGCCGGACTTTCATCGTAGCCGGAAGCGGCGTTTGGGAGAGCGCCGGTGCCGGAGCGCGGGATACGGGTGCACGCGGCGAAAGCATGGCGAAGAACCAATCGAACGGCCTGCGCTCCCGTACCTGATTTTGGGTCAGAACCGCGCCCTGCGAGGAGAAAATTCCCTGCAACACGCTCGCGCGTTTTGTTACGGGCGCCGCTGCGGCGGGAGCCGGCGTCTGGACCGGCTGCTCAGATGTTTTTGACCACACGTATTGCGTCGGCGAATACACGCTTTTGAAAAACGACATGACCCACACGTCCATCGGCCGCTCTTCAATGGGGACGAACGCAAATCCGAATCCGCCGACGGCTGCTATAATCGCCAGCGGCCACGTAATAAAAAAGGGGAGGGGAAGCTTGTACGAAATGTAGGCCAGTATCGCGCCGCCGGCAAGATACCCGAACTGTTTGATGGTCATGTCGCCGATCAGGCGGAACTGAAACGTCGTGACGTTTTGCGGCACGGGGTGCTGTTCCATACCAAATCATCATAAAAGGTATTTTTTCATCGTGCAATAGCACAAAGCGCATCACAATCGTGAAAAGCGCTGTTTGAGTTTTCACGAAAACAGTGTGATAAGATGAAACCATGGATACTCCCCTTATACTTCTGGAAATCAAAAACGCCCGGGAATCCGAAGAGCCGGTGTCTGCCATGGAACAGGTGTTTGCCGCTCTCTCGACAGGCCGCGGCCGCGGGGGGATTCTCGCAAATTTGTTCGGCCCCAGGCACGGGCCGAAATTTTTCAGCTTTGAGATTGTATCGGTTAACACGCGCATCCATTTTTTTGTCGGCGCGCCGCCAAAAGAGCAGTCGTACCTCGAAAGCCAATTGACCGCGCAGTATCCCAAGGTGTTGTTGTCGCCGGTTTCCGACTGGGCAGCCCACTTTCTCTCGCTGCCGCACGCAGTCGGACAACTGACGTTTACCAATTCGTTTTACTATCCCATCCGGACGTATAAGGACGTAAAGGAATTGGATTTGCTGGCAAGCGTGTTGGGGCAAATGGCAAAACTGCCGATGGGTGAGGCGGTTGCGGTACAAATCCGCGTAACTCCGGCGGGCACCAATTGGCAGCGCGCGGGTGCCGCAGTAGTGGCGGCAGGCATCCCCGACCTCTCGTCTACGACCGGCCGCACAAAATCGCATCCGCAGGCGCGGCTTATCGAAACAAAAATCTCCCAGCCGGGGTTTGTTTCGGCGATACGGCTTGTTGCCGTAGCGCCAACTCAGACGCGCGCCAAAGAGCTGCTGCAAAACGTCGGCGGCACGTTCGGCGTGTTTACTCTGGGCGAGGGTAACGGGCTTGTCGTCAGCGAGCCGGCATTTTGGCAGAAGAAAAAAATTGAGACTGCGGTTGTTGCGCGGAGCGGTGACGTGGGGCCGCGGCATCAGGTGCTGAACACCTCGGAACTTGCCGGTCTCTGGCATCCGCCGGGCTTAACGCTTGCAGCCATTCGTAATATTTCCTGGGGAGCAACGCTTACCGGTGAGGCGCCGGAGAATCTGCCGGTCGCGACCGAAAACGAAGAAGA
>CAYWVJ010000031.1:3293-4498 GCA_964461825.1 uncultured Gammaproteobacteria bacterium | reverse complement strand
ATCAACTTTTTTGCGCGCACGGAATTTAAAAATAAACTTACGACCTTCGGCATCAAAAAAGACGATCGCCGCAAGCATCTGTACATCATGGGAAAAACCGGCACCGGCAAATCCACGCTCATTGCCAACATGGCGGTCAACGACATGAAAAACGGCGAAGGAGTGGCGGTAATCGATCCGCACGGAGACCTCTGCGACGTTCTTCTGGATTTTGTGCCGGGCCACCGGATAAACGACGTGGCGTACATGGACCCGTCGGACGTTGCGTACCCGTTCCACCTCAATCCGCTGGAGGTGAAAAATGCCGCGTACCGCGAGCTTATCGCATCGGGCATCGTGTCAATTTTTTACAAACTTTACCATTACAGCTGGGGGCCGCGGCTTGAATATATTTTGCGAAACACGATTCTGTCGCTCCTGCGGGTGCCGGACTCGACGCTCCTGCAGGTGCCGGAAATCCTCACCAACGACCGGTATCGGGAAAAAGTCGTGGAAAAACTCGACGACCGCGTGCTTAAAAATTTCTGGCTCAACGAGTTTGCCAAGATGAGTCCACAGATGCGCACGGAAGCCACAAGTCCGATATTAAACAAAGTGGGGCAGTTTCTGTCCTCGCAAACAATCCGGAATATTGTCGGCTCGCCGACCAGTACGATTGATTTGGAGAAAATGATGAACGACGGCAAAATCGTCATCGTCAATCTTTCGCAGGGAAAACTCGGTGAAGATGCAAGCGCGCTTTTGGGCGCCATGATCATCACTAAACTGCAACTTGCCGCGATGAACCGCGTGTATGTGGGGGAAGAGGCGCGCCGCGACTTTTACCTCTACGTTGACGAGTTTCAGAATTTTGCCACGCAGTCGTTCATCAAAATTTTATCCGAAGCGCGTAAATACCGTCTCAATCTTACGCTTGCCAACCAATACATCGGACAGATTGACGAGGACGTGCAGAAAGCGATTTTCGGCAACGCCGGCAGCATGGTAACGTTCAGCGTTGGCGCCGGCGACGCGCGGCTTATGGCGCGCGAGTTCGGGGAAACGTACACCGAGGCAGAACTCGTGGGACTGGGGAATTACCAGATCGTGACCAAGCTTTCGATCGACAACCACACCACGAACCCGTTCTCGGCCACTACACTGCCGCTTCCGCGGTCCCGCAACCAGAACAGGGACAAAGTTATCCGCTCGAGCCGCGAGCGGTA
>CAYWVJ010000031.1:2026-3193 GCA_964461825.1 uncultured Gammaproteobacteria bacterium | reverse complement strand
TGATTGTGCGTGCCGATATCGACGAAAAACGCAATGTTGGCATGAATAAGATAAATAACCCGTATATCGCCGGTTATAGAAAACGCACGATAGCCAATTTTATTTCCTTTGAGTGAATGATCTGAAAGGAAGGGATTTGAAGGGTTAGCGGTGAACATGAGTAAACGCTCTTCAAAACGTTTTCGGATAGTTGGATTGGAGCCGAATCGTCTGCGAAACGTCTTAATAAAGACGTGCGTAAATTCAACCTTCATGCATTCAACAATCTCAAAAGTTCATCAACGTTCTCTGTTTTTGTAACGCCCTTACCCTGTTTAATCTCTTTGGCTATTCTCGCATATCGGCGTGTGGCCCGAGGAGACAAGCGGTCCTCATCTGCGGATGTAAGCCTCACCACCATGTTACCGCGTGCGTACTGTTCCAAAAAGAGCCGCACGATATCTTGCAGCGAAACCCCTTGTTTTTTTGCCAGTTTTTTTGCCGATGCCTGGACCGCCGGGTTAATGGGTACCTGTAAAACATTCCGGTTCATATATACAAATATAATACATTTGTAATGTTTTGTCAAGGGAGGAGCGGTAAATGGTGCTTAAAGGCATTGGCGGCAACGCGGGCAAGAACGCGGGAAATCACATCGGGATTTCCTTTTATGTCTTCTTCTTTTTTCTTTTGATCAAAATATTGGTACAAAATTTCATCCGCGTCTTTGTACGTAAACCCAAATTCGCCTTCGTCGGTCTGGCCTTCCCACAGCCCGGCAGTCGGCGCCCTGTCAAGAATTTTTTGCGGAATTCCCAAGAATTTTGCCAGCTGGTACACCTGCGTCTTATAAAGATTCCGCAGCGGCTCGATGTCGCTTGCCTGGTCGCCGAAGCGGGTAAAGTAGCCCAAAAGATGCTCGGTCTTGTTCTCGGTGCCGACAACCAGCGCGCGCCGTTTTTTTGCCTGATCAAACAAAACCATCATCCGGGCCCGCGCCATGAGGTTGCCGTTTCGGATGTTGTCATCGGAGAGGAGCGGGTCAACGAGCGGCGCAATGTTAAACACGAAGCCGTCTTCGCGTGCGGGTTTTTGGTTGCCGTACGGCAGCATAACCGGCAGCACGTGCCGCTCCCCGAGCGCGCGCACCGCAAGGGCAAACGCGGTTGCGCTGTCCACGCCGCCTGA
>CAYWVJ010000031.1:0-1926 GCA_964461825.1 uncultured Gammaproteobacteria bacterium | reverse complement strand
ATCCGTGCGCGCACAAGCGTCGAGGAAATATTAGAGGTGATAAGATTCGGGTGAGATAACAGCGTCATGTTTTTATAAAGCGGAGCGGTCGGGTGGCCGTTTCTAGGAAACACCAGGAACGGCAGTTTTTCCAGAAGTTCTTCCCAACGGCCCCACTGCGTAAACCCGGCAAGCCAGTCCGAACCCATGATGAACGTATACGAATTTTCTTTTGGTAAGAACGGCAGAATATCAATCGTATTTCCTGACAGTTTGTTATCAATTTCGATGGCGGAAACGTTGGTTTTCTGGAGAACCAAACGTTTTGTCATTGCCAGTCGGTCTTCAACTGATGCGACATCCGGTTTCGGCGGCTGCTGGCCGTAGTTGGGAAGAAACCAGATTTCCCCGATGCCGGTATAATCCAAGACCTGTTGCGCGATCATAAGATGCCCCAGGTGCGGGGGGTTGAATACGCCGCCGAAAAGCCCAATGTGCATATTATTTTTCGAGAATATGAAAAATTTGCTTTTTGAGTTTAGGAATATCATTCATTACCATTCCCCACACTTTTTCATTATCGACTGAGAAATATCCGTGAATGAGGGTGTTCCGGGTATCAGCGATTGGCCGCCACGGAATGTCCGGAAATTCCATTTTCAGACCGGGGCTTATGTGTTTTACCGCCTCTCCAATAATCTCCAGTTGCCTGATGACCGCGCTTTGCAGCTTCAAGTATTTCTCAAAATTGGCTACTGTTTTCCCTTTTACCCACGTTTGAATAAGTTCAACTGCATCGCGTATATGCAACACAAAGGGCTCATCAGTTTTCCTGTCCATATATCGGGATAACCGAGTCAAGAATACTCTGCCGCAGATACGGAGAAATGCTTTTTTTAGTCACTATGTCAACGGGGACGCCAAGAATGTCCTCGAGTTTTTCCTTGAGTTCGATCAACCCGAGAAACGTCGTCGGTGAACGCGGATCAAAATCGACAACGAAATCAAAATCACTGTCCGGTTTATTATCGCCGAACGCTCGTGATCCGAACAAGCCAGCAGAAGAAACACCATATGCCCGCATGGTGTTACAGATGGTTGCATAATGTGGAAGTCTTGCGGACGTTTTCATGGTTTGATTATACCACGTGCCCCAGGTGCGGGGGATTGAATACGCCGCCGAATAAGCCGATTTTCATGAGGCCATTGAACCGCAGGTTTATTATACCAAGAATGCTATAATACCGTTGTATGTCAGACGCATTGCAAAAAATAACGGCTATCCTGCGGGGACAAAAGCCCGAGCTTCGGCGCGAGTACTTTATCCGGCGTCTTGGTATTTTTGGCTCAACCGTGCGTGGGGATGCAACCCCGCAAAGCGATGTGGACGTGCTTGTTGAATTTGAAAAACCGATCGGGCTTTTTGACTTCGTGCGACTAGAGGAGGACCTTTCAACATTATTGGGTAAAAAAGTCGATTTGGTGACAAAGAATGCGCTTAAACCAATGATAAAAGGCGAGATTCTTCGGGAGACGGTGTATGTCTAAACGGACAATCGCATTGTACGTAGACGACATTATTTCTTCCATTCAAAAAATTGAGAAGTATACCCGCACTATGACATACGCATCATTTGCAAAAGACACAATGGTCATTGATGCGGTTGTTCGTAATTTTGAAATTATCGGTGAAGCAGCACGTCATATTCCAAAAGAGCTGCAAATCCGGTCCCCCGGGATTCCCTGGAAAGAAATTTCCGGAACGCGCAACAAAGCGGCGCATGAATATTTCAGCGTTGACACGGAAATTATTTGGAAAACGATTCAGGATGATTTACCGAAATTGAAAAAGCAAATTGAGAAAATTCACCCCTGAGCCGCCGCGCTTTCCATATCGCGCGATCATAAGATGCCCCAGGTGCGGGGGATTGAATACGCCGCCAAATA
>CAYWVJ010000030.1:0-10315 GCA_964461825.1 uncultured Gammaproteobacteria bacterium | reverse complement strand
GCCGCTGCCTGTTTAAGATTGCGTACCGATGCGGGAGCAATCACGCGGGTAAATCCGAGGCGCCGTGCTTCTTTGCTGCGACGCTCTTCCGAACCGATTGACCGCACCTCGCCCAGAAGACCGACTTCGCCGAACACCGCTGCTTTGGGGTCCAGCGGCTTGTTCGTAAACGACGAATGAATTGCCATCGCAACCGCCAGATCCGCAGCCGGTTCGTCGATTTTCATGCCGCCCGAAACGTTGACGAAAATATCGCATGTGCCCAGCGGCATGTTCAATCGCTTGGATAAAATCGCGACTATGAGCTGCAACCGGTTAAAATCGACGCCGCTGGCTACCCGCCGGGGCATAACCAGCTGCGTGGGCACTGCCAGCGCCTGGATTTCCACGAGCATCGGCCGGGTTCCTTCCATCACAACGGTCACGACCGACCCGGGAACATTTTTTACTCGATCCTGAAGAAAAAGGGCGGAAGGATTTGCTATCTCTTTCAGTCCATATTCGCTCATTTCGAAAATGCCGACCTCTTCGATTGCGCCGAACCGATTTTTGAGAGTCCGTAGGATTCTTGCGTTGGCAAACCGTTCTCCTTCCAGATACAGCACCGTGTCGACCATGTGTTCCAATACTTTGGGTCCGGCGATGGTGCCTTCGCGGGTCACGTGACCGATGATCATAACCGGAATGCCTTTCGCTTTTGCGCTCTGCGTCAGCACTTCCGCGCAGTGCCGGATTTGTCCCACGGATCCGGCCATGCCGTCAAGATCCGAAGATGAAAGCGTCTGGATGGAATCGATGACAACGAGCGTTCCTTCAAGGGAAATGGATTCGACATTCGTTTCCGTAAGAACGGAAATATTTTTCCCTTCAATCCCCAGCCGTTTTGCGCGCAGTTTGATCTGTTCGGCAGATTCCTCACCGGACACGTATAAACCCCCGGTTTTGGCAAGCACGTGGAGAAGCAAGGTCGACTTCCCTATGCCGGGGTCGCCGGCTAGAAGCGTCACGGAGCCCGGCACAATGCCTCCGCCCATCACGCGGTCAAATTCATCAAATCCGCTTTTCAGCCGGTTTTTCTCGATATGCCGAACGTCTGATAATTTCTGGGGTTTAGCGCCTCTACGATCGACGATCGACGATCTGCGATCTGAAGCACCTGGCGCCTCTACCACGGTCTCCACGAGCGAGTTCCACGTGCCGCACTGCGGACATCTGCCGTACCACGTAGCGGAAACATACCCGCACTGCTGACAGACGTATGACGTTTTCAACTTCACCATAATAAACAAATACTACCAATTTCCAATACTACCAATAAACCAATAAAAATTACGATTTATTCCTCGAATTAGAAATAATTTTACTGATAATTTTCACCAATTCTTCACTTTCCGAAATTAAATTTCCAAGTCTCCGGTTTAATTTCGGATAGACTGCGCCGATGACCCTAAGCCAATAACGGGTTTCTTTCAGTTCTTTACGGACAATCGTATAAACATGGATAAAATCATTTCGCGTTGATGTTCCATCCGCTTCATTATCGTTCGCACCAACTGAAGTCAGCGATCGAGCATATTGGTTAAGAATTATTGCCGCTTCCGGAGTTTTCGGAAGCGTTGGAATGACTCGTAAACCACGGGAAACGAAGGTAAAAATCCGTTCATGAATGTCGATCGGCTTCTCCATCGAGGCGATTATACCCCAATTCTTCCATTGGTAGTATTGGTTTATTGGATTATTTGTTTATTGGTAGTATTTACCTATACCCGATCGGCTTTTCCTTGAGCGCCATTGAGAGGCTGATTTTGCGCTGGTCGGGCTTAATTTCCTCAATGATGCACTGAATTTCATCGCCGGTTTTCGGTTCTTCGCCCGGAGAGATTTTTGAAATATGAATAAGCCCTTCGATGCCCGGGGAAAGCGTCACGAAAATGCCGTACGGGGAAACCCGGGACACGGTACCCTTCACTGTCGTGTCTTTTTCAAACATATCAAGCACGTGTTCCCACGGGTCCGGCAGCAGCTGTTTTACGGAAAGCGTCAGTTTGCCCGTTGCCGCGTCAATGCTGACGATTTTGACTTTCACTTTATCGCCGACTTTAAGGTACTGGGCAACGTCGTCGACTTTTTCCCATGCAATTTCCGATATGTGAATGAGACCTTCAACCTCGTGCTCCTTGCCGTCTTTGGCAACGGTAAGTTTGGCAAACGCCCCGAACGGCACGACGCCCGTAATTACGGCGGCAAGCGTCTGACCGACGGAAAGCGCCGAAAGGATATCCTTCTGCTTGGCAAGGTTTTCCCCTTCCGTTACCGCGCGCTGGGAGAAAACGAGCCTGTTCGTATCGCGGTCCACTTCCACGACTTTAACCTGGATCCGTTTATTGACGGATTTCTCGAGCTGTTTTGCCGTCGCGCCGTCAAGCTGGGATTGCGGGATGTACCCCCGCAGGCCTCCGTAATCCACCAGCACGCCGCCGCGCACCGGTTCTTTGACAACAACGTCAACCGTCTCGCTTTTTTCCTTGAGCTGGGTCAGTTTTGCCCAGCGCTTCTCAAACATGCTCCGGCGCAGGGAAAGTACCGATTGCCCGCGGTCGTTTTCGGCAACAACTACCTGCGCGACAACCGTATCGCCGACCGCAAGGGACGCAAGCATGTCGCGGTAGTTTTCGAGTTCGCGGTCAATAACGACGCCCTCGGTTTTCCCGCCGATATCCACGGTTATCTCACTGCGGGAAACGCGCGTGATTTTTCCTTCCACGACGTCGCCTTTTTTAACGCCTTTCAGGGTATAGTGTGCGGATGCCAGAAGCTCCTCCATGGTCTGGGGAACGGTTTTTGAAGTTTTACTACGATCAACGATCTTCTTATCGACAATCTTTTTCGTGGCCATTCATATACCTGCTTTCGTTAGGGATACGGGTATTATACACCAAAACCATCGGAATCACAATCAATGGTCAGGATGAACGAAACGAAATATCGTTTCTGCGGAATATCCAATACGCTCGGTAAATAGCCGCGAAGCGGTCTTTATTGCTTTCGCATCCTGCCTTTTAACCGCGTCCTCATACAGATCAAAAAGTGATTCTGCAACTGTCCGTATTTCTGCGGGTAATGCACCAAAGGTTACAACAGTGATGACGCCGTTGCCAAAACGTCTTTGCTCGACAAAATCTGCCTCCGCAATCGGTTTCTTTCCGGTTTCTCCGCGAACCTGCATTCCGAGAATTTTGAATGCATTCCAGGTCTCCTGATTCGTCATAGATCGCCTGCCTCTGCTTTGGTTTTGTGCACCGTGCCGTCCGGGTGGTGCGGGGGCGAGTAGATCGTGTAGAATTTAAGAAGTTTCGTTGCCGACGTATTTATCACGTTGTGCTGCGTACCTGCCGGAACAACTGCCGCATCGCCGTCTTTTACCGGATACGCCACGCCGGCGATGACTATCTTCCCTTCCCCTTCCTCAAACCGGAAAAACTGGTCATTACCGGCATGCACCTCTTCGCCGATTTCCTCATCCGGCTGAAGTGCCATAAGTACCAGCTGCGAATGCGGCGCGGTAAACAAAACCTGCCGGAAATACGTATTTGCGCGCGTAAGTTCTTCGATCGAACCTTTGTAGCCGACCATGAGCTTACCCTACTCCTTCAGAGTGGAAAATACAAGCGAACTATCGTACAATACCGCTCCTATGCCAATAGAAGCACCAAAACTTGATGTGATAATCCACATGAGACATGGCCAACGCGTCCATCGTATTGTGCCCATCAACGATGAAAACGTTTGGATCGTTACCCACGAAGCACTAGATGCAGTCAAAACACGTTTGGTAGAAAATTTTCTGGGTCCGGCGCAGCCGCCAATTCTTCTTTTTTCCACACCGCCATTTATGACTATTGAAGCCGTACCGATTACGAGTCTTCGAAAATCCGACGACTGGATAAGCATCCGCGGTCCGGCGGTGGTGACGATCGAGACATCGCGGGCGGTAAAAAACCCTCTCATCCGCAGCATGACTATTACTTTTCCTTAAACACGTGATTATCAGGGAGAAAGCTGGCGGTAGACGGAGTTTGTGAGGGATTTTGCGAGGCGGAATGCGTTGGTGCGGGAGGGAGTGAGGTGTTTGGGGAAGGTAATGGCGTCCCAGTAAAGAATTTCCTGCGGAATACCAAAGACGCGGCTCACCGCTTTAACCAAGGCAAAACTCGGCTCTTTTCGGTTATGCTCGAGCGCAGAAATATAGGTCGGCGTCACGCCCACGCGCCGTGCGAGCCCTTCCTGCGTAAGCAGGAGCTTTTTCCGGAATTTTTTGATGGTTTTTCCCCACGTAATCATAAACGCTCCAGTGTTAAAAGGATTGCGTGTACGGTCGATTCAGGAAAAAATACCAGCAGCAGAACCCGCAAAATCTGCGCGATCATCGCCATCGGCAGACGGACCGGTCTTTTTCCTTTGTTATTTTCAAGAGCCCGTGCCAGTTGTCCGGCAAGGAATTTTGCACGCTTCCCGCTCGTCTCCTGTAAGACGTCCAAAAGTCCTGCGGCTACATCCGCGGACACCAGTATGTCCTGCTGCGCTAGTTTTTCCATACGGATCCTCAAACCGGTCAATGCTCATGGGGTAAGTATAGAACACTTGCACTCACAGTGCAAGTAGGCTGTCTAATTTTTTGACAAATGCGTCTTTATCCAACGCGCCGGTTGAAAATAACTCTCCGTTTATTACTATCCCCGGGGAGGCCATAATGCCGTATTTTTGGATAAGCTCCATGCCGCGCGGCGTCGTAACGTCAATTTCCTCAATGTGCATCTGCGGGTACGTGGGCTTAAGTTCCGCAAAAATTCGTTTGGCGCGCTCGCAGTCAACGCAGTCTTCGGACGTAATAAATTGGATCTCTATCATGCTATTTCTCCGTTATTGTGTACCCCATCTGCTGCAGTGATTCCCTGCTTTTTGCAAAATCAAACGCACCCTCAGTATACACGAGCGTGAGTTCTTTGTCTTCAAAGCTCACCTTTGCCGATTGTACGCCGGAGGCAGCAGAGAGCAGCATCTCAATGGACACGGCGCACCCGCCGCAATCCATTCCTTCGATGGTATATGTTTTTGTCATCAACGTATTACGGTGCCAGGCCTACGGGTAACGTAAGCAGCCCCCAGAGCACGAAAATTACCGCCAAAATCCAAAAGGTTTTCCTGGACATCTCGCCTTTTTTCCTGAGGTAATACCACACCAATACCGCAAGGGGCAGCAGTAAATTAACCCACGCGCCTGCTTTATAGAACGGCACTGCCTGCTCGAACTGCTGGATCGGGATATTCGCCTCGGTTACGCGGCCGCCGATTTTCCCGAACGCCGCGTTAAGCCCTTCATGGAACACCGACCCCTCATACCAGAGGTGGCCGAAAAACCCATTGAGGATAATAAAGGCAGAGATGACAATGAGCGCCCAGCCGGTGATGCTGTCGATGATTTTTCTGTTTTTTATGAGTACGCCCGTTGCGTTGACGCCCAAAATCCCCAGCACCGAAAGGAAAATGAGCGGCAGAGCTCTTCCCAAGCCGTTTACCGCCATGTACCACGCGCCAACCGCAACGCTGCCGGTTCCGGCTGCCGCGGTTAAGATGAGATAGGTTACCGGATTCGGACACCCCACGCCGGCATTCCCCAGAAAAAGCCCCAGGAACAGCGCTTTAAAATAGTCGGGCTGTCTCTGGATAAATGCGGGCACTTTCGAATATGACGGCATTTGGAAATTAACCAGCGCCAGCGTTGATAAGCCGAAGACAAACGCGGCGACGCCGGCAATGAGGTACAGGATCTTCGTTGCCTGATCCAGGCCAAGATATTTGCCCACCAGCGCAATCGCCGCACCGTAAATTGCCAGCATGACGGTCAGCCCAAGACCGAACAGTATGGCCATCATCAGGCCTTTCCTGTATCCTTTTCCCATGGAAAGCGGCACGATGATAAATACCAAGGGCAGCGTGCACGGCAGCACGATATTGGATACGCCGCCGGCAAACGAAAGGATCGTCGTGAGCGTTTCCCCGGCCGAGGTGGCAAGGTAGGTTAACGCGATGATAATTGCGGTTAGGAGAATAAACGCAAGGCTGACAAAAAATACTTTCGCCCGCTGCATTACTTTTACCCTACTCCCGTACGGAGTTCGTGTCAACAATTGCCAAGCGACACATCAAACAAAAGGTGCTATTGTTAATGCTATAGCATGAAACGCGCAGTCATCGCCGTTTTTGTCATTTTTCTGTCGCTGCCTGCATATGTGGGGTATCGGGCGTTCACCGTAAGCCGCCTCCAGACCGTCCGGCCGGCCCGCGGCGACATCGCATCTTCCGTGTACGCGTCCGGCAAAACGCAGGCGGAAAAAGAGGCGCAGCTCTCCTTCAGAAACACCGGCAGGATCACGTCGCTGCCGTTTAAGAAAAATCAGGAAGTGAAAAAAGGCCAGGTCGTGGCAACCATAGACACCAGCGACCTGGTAGCCAACAAAGAGAAAGAAATGCAGGATTACCTCAAAACCCGGTGGGATTTTGAGCAGGCCAGGGATACGTATAAAGACACGATAAAAACGGACACCATTCAGCGGATACTGGACAAATCCCAGTTTGATCTTAATAACTCGGTTACCAACGTGGAAATCGCTGACCGCGCGATACAAAACAGTTCACTTTATGCGCCCTACGACGGGATCGTTACCCAGATTGGCGGAGACGTCAACGAGTGGGTGTCGGTATTTTCCACTACGCCGCTTATTACCGTTACCGACCCGCAAAGCGTGTATTTTGCCGCGGAGCTTGAAGAGGCGGACATCGGCAAAATACAGGTCGGCCAGCAAGCAATCGTTACGCTGGATGCGTATCCCGATACGCCGTTTCCGGGGGTAGTGGCGGACATCGAACGGAAAACGCTCGTGAAAGACAACGGCGACACGATGCTTCCTGTTAAAGTCGCGTTTACCCAGACAACGCTTCCGCTGGTGGGCTTAAACGGCGACGTGCAGTTCGTGCTGGAAAAGAAAACGGATATTTTACTCGTACCCCGCCGCGCGGTCAAAAAAAAGAACGGCAGCGCAGTCGTTGCGATAAAAGACGGGATGCGAGTAAAAACCGTGCAGGTTGCGACGGGCATTGCCGACGCAAAAAACATCGAGGTGCAGGGCGGGCTGTCCGAACGGGACGTCATCGTGTTACCGGGAGAGCTGGAATAGTATGATCTCCATTGCCCGGAAAAACCTCTTTGCCGAGCGGCTCAAGCTTCTCATTTCCATCGGCGGCGTCACCTTTTCCACGTTTCTCATTCTGATTCTCCTGGGAATTTATTCTGGTCTTACGGTCCAGATAACGCAGTTTATCAACAAAGCGGGCGCGGACGTCTGGGTAACGGAGGAAGGCGTGTTTGACATGTTCCACTCGTCCTCGCTTTTGTCCGATTCCCTTAAAGGGCAAATCGAACGGAAAGTTGAAGGCGGGAAGGTCTACCGGCTGATAGTGCGCGCCACCGAGATCAAAGTGCGGGAAAAAGGGATCCTTCCCACCAAACGGCAGCGGGAAAAAGCGAAAAATGACGCGGGCGTGGTCAAGGCAAAAGTCAGCCTTATCGGCTATGACACCGCAACGGGCATCGGCGGTCCGTGGAAAATACGGGCGGGAAAAGACGTACCCGGCAAAAAAGAGGTCATCATCGATGAGATGCTCGCCAAAAACAAAAAAATCAGCGTCGGCGACAACGTGGAGATCGCAAATGAAAATTTTACCGTCGTGGGGATCTCCGCGGAAACCAACCTCATCGTCCAGCAGATGATTTTTATGAATTTCGAAGACGCGCAGGATCTGTTTAATTTCCGGGGAAAAGTGAACTACTACCTTGTCACGGTTGACGACCCGGCCGCCGTCACGGATACGAAAGAGAAAATCTCGCAGGGAGTGCCCAACGTATCGGTGTGGACGAGGGCACAGTGGGCGGGCAAAAATGCCGAACTCATCAACGAAAGCTTCGTCCCCATCATTTTCGTCATCGTGATTATCGGGTTTCTGGTCGGGACCGTGGTAGTCGGGTTAACGATTTATACCGCGACGATGGAAAAAATCCGCGAATACGGGATCCTTAAGGCGATCGGCGCGCAGAACATCATGCTGTATAAAATAGTGTTTGAACAAGGGATATGGACCGTCGCATTCGGTTTTATCACCGGGAGCATACTGACGGTGTTCGTTGCGCCGCACGTCGAACATTATTCGGCAATAAAAGTACTGTTTACCCCGCTCATGTTTCTGGAAACGTTTGCCGGGACAGTCCTCATGAGCGTCATCGCATCCTACATTCCGATTAAAAAAATTGCGGGCCTGGACCCCGTGAGTGTTTTTAAATCATGAATACGCTTGATCTGCACAATCTCACCAAAGTGTACGGCGAAGGAGAAACGAAAGTCGTCGCCGTCGACTCGATTGATCTGGAGATTGCAAAAGAAGAAATCGTCCTTATCATGGGTCCGTCCGGCAGCGGCAAAACGACTCTGCTTTCCATGGCCGGAGGGCTTTTGCGGCCGACGCGCGGCGAGGTTTTGGTGCATGACATCAACATCACTGCGCTGCCTGAAGAAAAACTGCCGCACATCCGGCTTGATCACATCGGATTTATCTTTCAGTCGTTTAATCTGCTGTCCGCCCTTACTGCGCGGGAAAACGTTCAGGTCGTCATCGAACTTATGGGCGTTTCATCAGGCGCCGCGCGGGAAAAGGCCGAGCGGATTCTCACGCTCCTGGGGTTGGAAAACCGCATGCATTTTCTTCCGGAAAAACTCTCCGGCGGTGAAAAACAGCGCGTTTCCATCGCCCGTGCGCTGGCAAACGATCCGCATCTTGTCCTGGCCGACGAGCCTACGGCGAATTTAGATTCCAAACACGGGCACGAGGTCATGAAACTCCTTCACAACATCGCGAAAAAGGATAAACGGACCGTGGTCATCGTCAGCCATGATCAGCGCATCGAAGATATCGCCGACCGCGTGTTGTGGCTCGAAGACGGCAAACTGACGCCGTCAAAAAAACGCAGTTGACAATCTGTACATTTTTATGTACATTATTACGGTATGACGTACGTTTTACCGGTCACCCAGGCGAGAAAAGATTTTCTGAACCTTGTCGAAAAAGTGGATGAGGATTATATCCGCGTGGATCTCACCAAAAACGGCCGCATTAAAGCGACGCTCATTTCTCCCGAGTACATCGATGAACTTGAGGAAACGATCTACACGCTTTCTCATTCTATGAAAGCTATTCGGAAAGCCCAGCGGGAACATGCCAAAGGCCAATATGTTACACTTGAGGAGTTTCTCAAAGAATTCTATGCCGGCAAAACAGCTCCACATTCTGCGAAGCGCGCAAAAAAACACGCGAAGACTTCCTAAACATATTCGACAGCGCCTCCCGCAAATATTCACGTTTATCCAGCAAAACCCCATTGTCGGTGTCAAACTGCACGGCCATCTCGCTGGATATTACAAATATCGCTTCGGCGATTATCGTATTGTCTATATTTTTTTCAAAAAAGAAAGTGTGGTTGAAATTCAAACCATCGAGCACCGGCAGGGGGTGTATAAATAAAAGATTTCCATTGCTGAACATCAAAAGCTACCAATTTCCTACGCCAATATCAAACGGGGCATCTGAAGATAGAATCTTGTTGACTATCTCTTGTGAATTTATCGCTGCTATCATACCGTCGTGATCGGTGAAACGTTTACCAGATTTCCCGAGATACGTATGGGGTTTTCCTAAACGCCGGAAATCAAATTTTTCATAAAAATGAACTAACGTCAGGTCTTCTTGATCGGTACAGAGGTATGCAATATCACAATGATCCCTCATTAGTATGTTCATCGCGCGTTTCACCATCATCGTTGCAATTCCTTTTCGCCGTTTATCCGGATGCGTAGCTACACTTCCAATTCCCCCTAATAAAAGACGTGTCTTGTTGAGCAGAATTGTTCGTTCATAAACTTCTGTTTCCCCAACGAGCAGATCGCCTTCCCAAGCAAGAATATTTGCTTTCAAATCTCTATTCGAACAAAATCGATCCGGACCATCATTCTCTTTTTGATCAGATTTCACATAATGATTTGGGAAACACAGTTTATCAAGAATTCTAATTTTCTCTTTCAACTGATCAGACGCGGGTGCTTTTATTGCTTCAATCTTGAATGTATCCATAAGGTACATTGTATCATTTCATCAAAAAACCGCTCCAATGTCCCCCAGCCTTGACCTATCTTCCCGGGCTCTTGCGAAC
>CAYWVJ010000029.1:9242-10499 GCA_964461825.1 uncultured Gammaproteobacteria bacterium | reverse complement strand
GAGACTTTCGGCTCCCAGCCGAGTTTTTCCTTAATTTTGGTAATATCCGGCCGCCGCTGCATGGGGTCATCCTGCGGAAGATTTCCGAAAATTATTTCAGATTGCGATCCCGTAAGATTTTTAATTTTTTTCGCGAAATCCAAAACCGTATATTCTTCGGGATTGCCGAGATTAAATACCTCTCCCTGAAGCTTTTCACCGAACATAACCTTCATAAGAGCGTCAACGAGATCTGACACATAACAAAACGACCGCGTCTGGCCGCCTTTGCCGTAGACGGTGAGCGGTTTACCGGAGATTGCCTGATTGATAAAATTCGACACTACACGGCCGTCGTCTTTGCGCATTCTCGGGCCGTA
The DNA here is from genome assembly GCA_964461825.1 of uncultured Gammaproteobacteria bacterium. Taxonomy (GTDB): domain Bacteria; phylum Patescibacteriota; class Microgenomatia; order UBA10105; family UBA927; genus XYB1-FULL-47-11. The sequence continues at coordinate 10,140 of CAYWVJ010000029.1, read as the reverse complement.
CGTGTTGAAAATCCGCACGATCCGCGCGTCGAGATTATATTTGCGCACATACACCATCGTCACCGCCTCGGCAAAGCGCTTGGATTCGTCGTAACAGGCCCGCACGCCGTTCGGGTTGACGTTGCCGAAATACGTTTCCTTCTGCGGATGCTCCTTCGGATCACCGTACACTTCGCTCGTCGAAGCCTCAAGATACCGCGCATTATTTTTTTTGGCAAATTGCAGCATGTTGATGGTCCCGACGGAATTCACCATTGCAATTTCCTCCGCCAGATTCTTAAAATCCGCAGGCGACGCCGGCGATGCGAGGTTGAACACGTAGTCGGCGCCGGCATCCGGTGCGCTCCGTATGATATCCAGATTTATGAAAGAAAAATTCGGATGCCTTTTTGCCGCTGCGAGATTTTTTTCCGATCCGGTGATGAGATTGTCAACGGCGATCACGTTGTGCCCGAGAGCTAAAAGCGCATCAACGAGGTGCGACCCGATAAATCCCGCGCCGCCGGTAACCAGTGACGTAGTCATAGACTTATTGTACCGCAAAGACGATGTAGCGTGCATCCTCATACGCAACCGGAGCCGTAAGTTTTACCGCATACGGAAAATCGTTTTTATTCCATTTCGGTGCCAGGATGTAGGATACGCCGCGCGATTTTGCCAGCGCCGTGTCTCCTGCATAAATTTTCCGTACGTCCGCCGAACGGTCATACCATCCGATGTTTCCGTAGAATCCGAAATAATTTTTCCGTCCGGCAAAAACGACGGGATCCACCATGTCGGCATAGGAAACGAATACCGCATCTTTTGCAGTGGAATTTTTGATCCAGGAAATAAGCGCAGTGCTGTCCTGTCCGATAATCGGGTACGCAAATGAATTTTTGACGGGCAGAAGATCAAT
>CAYWVJ010000029.1:0-9142 GCA_964461825.1 uncultured Gammaproteobacteria bacterium | reverse complement strand
TGATCAAATCCGCGGTGCGCAACCCCGGCAGTCAGGAGTTCCAGAACGAACAGCATAAGCACCGGAACAACGCGCGCACGCGCGTTTTTGGGGAACGCGATATATCCGATCGCGGCAGCTGCCGGCAGGACGCCGAGATTCTGCCAAAGGTAGGAAAGAAGATTCCATGACCCGGGGTTCAACGGCGCGGATGACTGCACGAAATTACTTTGGATCAGCCGCACAGCGCCCAAAAAGTAGGACGCGATCGGCAAAACGCCCGCACCCGAAACCGCGACCAATGCAATCCCCCAGATGCAGAGCTGTTTCCATAGTTTTTTCGTCACGAAAATGAATATCGTGACGGCAACGACCAGGAGGAATATCCCCATGTTCCACAAAACGAGCGTTCCCGCTGCCAGCCCAAGAATGCCCCAGCGCGCGGAGAACGTTTTTTTCGTTTCCGACAGCCTGACGGCGAGTATCCAGAGCAATAAACCCAGCGCAATGCCAAAAGCCAGGTGGCGTTGATTGACGTAATTATTGAGCGTTACGAAAATTGATATGACCGATCCGTCGAACGGACCTGCGAACGGATAGGTTGAAAGCCGCCAAAGATCTTTCCAGTTCCGCATCTGCCAAAACGTCAGCGAGCTGTTGGTAACGGTGAGCATGACGGAAATCCACCCGACGAGCGGCGTCTGCCGCGCAATAACCTGCGGCAGATAATAGACGACAATAAGAAGGGCGGCAAATGACAGCGCACTCGGGACGTTCACTGCGAGTGCCGTCGGCACGCCGAAATGTTCCAGAATCCCTACGAAAAACGCAAAATAAAAATGATAAAAAATGGGCGCACCCGCAAAGTACGGCGACCCGAACGGAATATTTTTACCCCACGAAACCGACCGCACGAGCCCTAAAAAGTATGAAGAATCAAAAACGTTGCCGCTGCCGACAAACACCTGTCCAGCGGCTCCTGTATGGAACGTTTTGAACATCAGCCAGAAGCCGAAAAGCAGGGAAAAACCGACTAGCAAAACGTCGCTAACCGAAACGTTTAAACGCGCCGGCCGCTTGAACGTCAGACCGGCAACCGCCAATCCGAAGATTGCCGCAAGCGCGGCGCCCCACCACAGCGGGTCCGAGGTTCGGGAAAACAGGCTCGCAATTCCATACGTTACCGGCACGGTAAATCCTACGCCCAAAATTCCCGCAGCAACGGCGGAAAGAAGTGAAGGCAATCCGTCAAACCACCGGCGGACAATAACCCATCCTACCGCCGCAGCAGAAAATAGATAGAGAATAAGCATAATGACAAAAGGGAAACGCCGACGCCCGCTACGGCAAGCTGTTGTTGGCGAAGCGCATTTTGGGGCGTACCGGCGGAATAACGAAACGACTCGTTTATAAAAACCGCAACGTCGGAAAACCGGGGATCCCGCCGGAGCGGCGTTGCGGCAAGGGACGCAATGCGTTCGTCACGCTTTGCACTATCAAACGTATAATCAGTGAGAAAAATCCGTTTCTCGACGTCTGCCGGAACGATAACATATTTTATTCCGTCTGCGGCAAGGGCAGCCATGAACGTCCCCGAAACGGAAGCAAGCCCGGGCGTTTCGTCCGCATTGAACAGCGGATGCGTTGCCGACTGATAGGCAAATTTTTCCTGGTGCGGAATCCACAACGTCCGCGACGGCGTTGGGTCGGAAACGAGCACCTGTTCCAGTCGGAGGTAATCATCCGGGATTTTTGTCAGGCGAAAGTTTCCGGTCAGTTTTCCCAAAAACATCTGCCTCACGGTTATGCTCCAAAAAAGGACAAAAAGGAGTACCGCGATTTTTGAAAACCTGATGCGGCTGAGAGCGTACGGAATTAGGATGGAATATGCAAGCGCAACGTATATATAGAATTTGGTCGGGTCGCGGAACATCACGAATCCGGGAACCCGCGTAAACAGCCATGAAAAAATTCCCCCGAACGGCCCGTTCACTCCTTTGGCAAAAAACGCGCCCACGAGCGCAAGAAGTGCGAAATACCGGGTTTTTTTTGATACTGCGGCAAATGCAAGAATCGGAATTACGAGAAATTCCGGCTGCAAGAAATACACTTTGCCGAAAAGATTCTCCGGCCAGTTTGGATGCAGAAGACTGATAGCATGGGAAAAATCCGCGACGCTTAAAAATTTGAGCATCCCGGGATTGGTGAGCGCAGGGTCGAGCTGGCCTTTGCCAAAAACCGTCGGCAAAATCCAGTAGGCGTTTATGCCGATTGCCGCAACAAGCGGGATTGCGATGCGGCGGATGGGCGCAAGAAGCACGATCGCGCCGATGGCAAGGTACGCAATCCGAAGGTCTATCATGCCAAGAAGCCCGAGCAACAGTCCGCGCCGCAGTATGCTCGCGTTGGTGACGAAACTTTCAAGAACGAGCGGCGCGATGGCATACCCCCAGGCAACGCCCAACTGCCCTCCGCCGAAAATCATTAAAAAGTACGTGTTGGTTGTATAGATGAGTGAGGCAAGATACGCAAACTTTTTCGGGAGGAATTGTTTACCGAACGAATACGACGCATACGCCGCAACCGCCGCGGCACCGATCCACAACAATTTATCGATCCACCACCAGGAAAACCCAAGGGTTGAAAGGATTTTTACCACCAGCTGCAGCAGATAGTCATACCAAAGCCGAAACGTATGATTGGTGCCAAAACCTTCGTCCTGCCGCCACACGACCGGCAGCCAGCCGAGCTTCCGTATAGACTGCGCAAAATAAAACGGACCATCTCCCGAAGCAAAATAATATGAAAAAATCATGTGATTTTAGACAATACGTCGGCAACTATCCCGATGGCGAAAAACACAAAGGTTATAATGCCCAGAAGCTCGCTTGCTGACTGTTTCGCAAACAGCGCAAACAGGAGTGCCGCAAGCAAACTCGCAAGTGCAATCCAATAAGAAACGGTTCGTATACTCATATTGTTATTCTATGCGTTTTTTTACAACGATACCTATCATAATAAATTCTGTGAGTATCGCAATGCCGCTGACGATCATACCGATATAAAACGTTTTTTGCGGCGCGTAGGTCAGGACGACGTCGTAATCCCCTGGTTTATCGATATACCAGCCGTTGGCATAGCTATCAACCTCTACATGACGGTCGTCCCTCGCAACCGACGCTTTCCACCGTGCATCAAATTTCTGATTCAGTTCCAGGATATACGGTCCTGTGGCTCCGGTTACCCGGACAACGTACCGCGTGGGCGTTTGTTTTTCGTAAGAAATTGCCGGCGGCGAGACTTTGTAATCGCCTACGCGGCGGGTTAGGAACAAAGCCGGCGGGCCGTTGAAAATCTGAAAATCGTCATTTATCCGCGAAAGTTCCACCGTATGAAATCCCGTTGAAAGCGTGCGCTGCCCCAGCGTTGAGACGTACGATCCGTCGAGGACCATCGTGTCTCGATAAAGAGTTTTGTCAGGAATGTAGAACGAGTAGTCGCCTGGCTCCGTGATGGTAAAACCAAACCGCGGCCGCGTAACGTCCTGAGTCATCCACGTTTCTCCCTTTATGTTCCGCAAGGTCTCCTTCAGAAACGGTTGCCCGGCCGGCGCTGCGCCCAACTGAGATTCCAGATATGCGGCGATCCGAATTGCGTAATAATTTTTGTCCCTGCCGGTGAGCTGCCGGTAATTTGCTATCGCGTCGTTTAACGTATCGAGATATTGTTGCTGCCTAAGACCGCTCTGGCCCCCACGCAGCTCTGATAAACGAAATTCGGAAACGGCAAGATCTGCATCGATTTTCTCCTTAGGTCCCAATGCTCCGGCCAGCATTGCGGCGAACCGCTTCTCGGCGTTTCGGAAAACGCCCGGTATGGCGCTGGGTTTGGGAAGGTTTATGCTTTTCACCAACGCCTGATATGCATCTTTTTTACATAAGAAACATTCCGCCTCGATGATGAAATTGCGGCTTTCGGGACGTAATGTTTTTGTCATGGAATCCGAAAACGTCCGTACGAACGCGTCGCCGCCCTCTCGTGCGAGCAGATACGAGCTGTTGTACACGGGTGACGATAGATAATCGAATGAGGGTACGACCGCCACCGGAGATGCCCCCTGACTGTCCGTGACTTTATAGAGCGTCCAGTCGCCGAAGCGTTTCTCGACGGAAACGTCGGAAAGCGACGCGATATTTTTCCTCACGTCTTCAATCGAATGAACGGATAGTGCGCCGGGTGAAAACGCAACGTCGCTGCGAAACAATATGTACGTTACGCCGACTTTTTTCGCCAGGCGCGAAAACGTTTCCGTGTCGCCGGCGTAAATACTCCGGTACATCATCTGTATGATGTTATCGCTTTCGCGATCCGCGATATACGTACGGTTGGAAATGAAATTGGGCAGCATGATGAGGCTGTAATACCCCCATCGGTATGCGTCAACCGGTATGCCGATGTATTCGCGGTCAAGTTCCGGCAGGAGGAGGATCCGCGACGCGGGAGGAACGGCGGCATCGATATACGAAGTCATTTCCGTTACATATTGCGGTAACATAAACCGCGTGGTAAACGGCGGGACGAAACGGAAGACTTTTTCCGGGAAAAAGTACGGGTACTGGAATCCGATAACCCACGCAATGACAATAAGAAGTAACCCGTTTGCCGCTATCCGTTTATGGCGCAAACGGACAATGCCCTCGTTTATGAAATACCCGAAAAGGATGATCATCGGGATCCAAAGCGCAAAACCGAATTTATACAAACTCGACCGGAAAATCACGAATCCGGGTACATACCGCAAAAACAGTTCGTAGATTTTACCGAACGGCGGGTGCGTACCGGCAGACATAAACAATCCGAACAGGAGGACAAGCAGGACCGTCATGAGAAACCGCCGCTGCATTTCCGGAAGTTTGCGTATGCTCCCCCGTGCCAACCCCGCCAGAACGACAACCGCCGGAAAAAAACTCAGCAGAATAAGGAACGCGTTTCGTATGTAAGGATCGGCATATGCGTGATTTGCGTTATTATACCAGTCGGGAATCCCCTGCAGACGGAAAAGGTTTGTAAAACTTGCGTACTGACTGATCATGCGCTCCCACGCCAAAACCCCTTCCGGACCGCCAGAAGCCGAAACGTCGGTAGCGTAATTAGCGGTCGTAAAGTTGGCAACCGGCAAAATCCAATAGGCGTTCATTGCGATGAATATAAAAAGCAGTGCAACCGCGGATTTGACGGAAAACACCGCACCTTGCCATCCGGCCGAACGTATTTTTACGGCGGCGTAGCAGGCGCTTATGATTGCGATGGCGATCACCTCAAATCCGGCAAGCGGCGGCAATCCGTTGCCGTTAAAGAAAAACGAAAGCGCCCCAAATACGACGAGCGACCGGAAGAACGACCACGATCCGGTAAATAATTTATGAATGACGAGGAAATATAACGGCAGTCCGGCAAACACGAAAATCCTGCCGGTATCCGCGGTAAACCATCCCTGTAAAATGAAAAAATTATACATGGCAAACAGCGGCGAAACGATCCGCATCGTCCGGTATTTTGTTTCCGGAAAAATTCCGAACAGACACGCGTACATCGAAAAGCCAAGCGTAAGAAACAGGAGTACAAAAAATACCGTCTGCATTGCGGAAAATGACGGCGTAACCTTCAGAAGCAACAGCTGGACAAGGTTAACCGGAAGATATCCTCGGTCGTACGTCCAGTCCGTTCCGTAAAACGCCGTATCGCTCCATGAAAACATGCTCGTTACGATCCGGTCGGCGAGGTTCAGGCGGTAGTTGGCGTCATGCCCCAGAACGATCTGCCCGCCGCCAAGCCAAAGAAGCGGCGTGAGCGAAAAAAAAAGAATAACGGCGAGTTCTGCTATGTTTGTCCGTCTCATGTATTGTTGGATATTGTATCACCTGCACTAGGGGTACTCTAATATAACTCTTTTCGCGTACTGCGCCCATGTATAGGTTGTCAAAACCATCCGCCTGGCTTCTTTAATCATCATTGGGGTATAGCGTCCTGCCACAAGGCGTCGAATGCAACGCACGAGAGCATTAACGTCTGTCGCAGGATAAATATACGCATTTTTGTTGTTCATCAAAACATCCGCAACGCCCGCCTGATCCGAAACCACCACCGGTACCCCCAGTGCTATAGCCTCAAGAACGGTCAACCCCCATGTCTGCGGATAATTCGGGAACACTAATGCATTCGCGCCGGCTATGTAGGACATTCGCTGACGGTCGGAAAAATACTTATCGACAACATGCACTCTTTCGCTTATGCCCAGAGCGCTCCCTAACGCCAAAAGCTCTTTTGCGTAGTTAGGATCTGCGTCAGTTTTTGAAAGAATAAACAAATGTACCCGACGAAAATCTTTTAACGCACGGATAACGTTCTCATAGCGCCTATGGCGTCCAAGAATATTTGCACACACGATGATGATCGAATTTTTATTCAAACGGTATTCTTGCAAATAATCAACGCGTTCGGTGAAATGTGTATATATACGTTTGTCAACCCCGCTTCGTACAACAGAAACGCGCGTCGTCGGAATTCTTAACCAATTGACCACACGCCGCTGATTCCGGTTATCCAACACAAAAAACCTATAAACATGCTTCGCCGCCACTCGATCAATCATCAATTTAATACAATCTATAGTTCTTCTATCTCGTTCGGGCACGTCATTAATGCTAACCACGAGACGTCTCTCAGAATCAACGCCACTTGCTATCCACATAGTCAGCCAATCGTTTGCGTGCAGAACATCTGTTGTCGTCTTACGAATAAGGGCGCGAAATCTTAATCCATCAACGAGCGCTGCGAAGAGAAAAAGTTTTTCTAAAAAAAATGGATTAAATGTCAACGTTTTCTCGATCGTGACAATACGCTTAACCTGCAAATGGGCAACCCCCTCAAATGTCGAGTGAGGGGCATACGCATAAGTGAAAATGGTCACGTGGTGACCGAGACGCCGAAGCTCTATTGACAGCTCCAGACACTGCTTTGCTGTGCCATTTTTCGTCACCAATACCGGTAGTATCATTCCTATATGCATGGCAAAAAGAACATGAATAGAGTATAATGACCGGGATTTCTATAATCAATAATCGTATAACCAATGGGTGTTGGACTTCTTCGATTGCTTTTTTCGCTGTCCGTCGTCTTTACGCATGCCGGCAAAATATTCGGATTTAACTTCGTTAATCCGGTAGTTGCGGTTGAGTCGTTCTATATAATTTCCGGATTTTACATGGCGCTTATTCTGACGGAAAAATATACGAGCGTACGCTCTTTTTTTGCAACACGCGCGCTTCGCATTTACCCGATGTATCTTGTCGTTCTTTTGGCAACGTTTCTTTTAGGAGCGAAAGGTTCTTTTGTGTCATGGACGACATACGCACTCCGTCTGCAGCCGCTTACGCTTTTCTCCCTCATCGCTACCAATATCGTGATTTTCGGACAGGATATTCTCACGTTTCTCGGCATCAGCGCACAGGGAGGTTTTTACCCGACCGGAGATTTTCACACCGTGCCGCTTCCCGCGCTTACGTTCCTTCTCATCTCCCAGTCGTGGACAATCGCACTGGAACTTATATTCTATCTGACAGCCCCGTTACTGGTGCAAAGAACGTCGAAACTGCTTATAACGCTGACCCTTTTTAGCTTATCCATACGTCTGTATCTTGCCAGCATCGGATTATCGGGCGATCCGTGGAGTTATCGGTTCTTCCCTTCGGAACTCGCATTATTTATAAGCGGCATCATGTCGTACCGGCTGTATATCAGGGTACGGACGATGAACATCCCGCGATTTGTCACACTCTTGACCGTACCGTTGTTGATCGCGTTAATTTCCGCTTTTCAGTACTTGGCCGTCCCGTATGAAATTAAGCGCTGGTCTTTTTACGCACTATTTATGGCGTTGTTGCCGCTGGCGTTCGAAAACGCACGCAAAAGTCTGCTCGACCGCCGCATTGGAGAATTTTCGTATCCTCTGTATATTTCGCACGTTTTTGTTATGCAAGCGCTACCTGTCGTCAGTCCGTGGTTCAACAGCTACTTCGCCTTCTATCATATCAACGCGTATCCTGCAGTCATCGTCGTTTTCTCCGGCGTATTCTCGCTCCTGCTGCTGACGTTCGTCCAGAACCCGATCGAAGCGATCCGAACGCGTCTTGCGCAAGCGCAACGGAAAGGAACACAAATCCCCAAATCCCGGCTTTCTGAATCATTTGTTCCCGGCCGGTAAAAAAAAGAACAGCTGTCGCGATCCAAAACGCGACGCCGAGGGCATAAGAAATCTTACTCCTCGCCCGCAAATACCACAAACTAAAAACAGCGGCTGCGGTAAGCGCGACAACAACCGTCTCCGATATCCTGTAATCGAAAAACACGTCGTAGAAAATGAGACCGAGCACCAGCACTAACGGCAATGCTCGTTCTTTACCGATCAACAAGCGATGCACAAGTATGGGAACAAGAAGGTACGCACTCAGGCGCAGCAGCGACCCGAGATTTGAAAAATAGGAGATCGTTTTCTTCACAAGAAACAACCCGAAATCCCTCGGCTGGCGTAACAGATCTTTTTTGTAGAATTTATAATATGCGTTAAACGCGGGGAACGTATTAAGAATTCTGGTTTCCCCTTCACGCCTCGTTATTTCAAACTGAAATACCTTGCCGGCCGAATTCCGGATAATGGGGAAGCCGAACGGAAACAGTCTGGTGTTGGGCAGTGAGGTAATCCGGTAATCGTTACCATAGTACCAGTCTGCCGCATTCTTTTCTTTTAACGAAAACCGCACCTTGTCAACTTTTGTTATGTCGCGCGTGGCAAGTCGGACGCCGATGATGCCGAAGTTGTCCTCTTTTGCGACGAATTCACCGGTAATTTTGTCATCCGTGACGGCAACCGAGGCGATACCGTAGCGATTTTTGAGCACCGAAAAGCTTATGTCGCTGCTCACGCCGTGCAGAATAACCAGCGTGACCCATGCAATACCAATAAAAAATAATGAAATTTTTTTCATACGGTATTGCGTTTAATGAACGCTATATATACCCCGACGACTGCCGTCAAACCGGTAACCAACCATCCGGCATAGGAAAAAAGCTGCGGAATGTAATACAACGTATATTCGACAGTCCC
>CAYWVJ010000028.1:0-10609 GCA_964461825.1 uncultured Gammaproteobacteria bacterium | reverse complement strand
CACGTAGTTTGTAGGTGCTTATTCATCTAGCCTCGACGACTAAATAAAAGAGGTTTACATACCGAAATACTTCATCCCTCACGCGGCGTCGCGTGGTCAGGCTTTCGCCCATTGCCAACGATTCCCAGTTGCTGCCATCCGTAGATGTATGGCCCGTATCTCAATGCCATTGTGGGGGGTCGCGCTCTCACGCCCCCTACCCGTCAGAGCCTTGGTAGGCCATTACCCCACCAACAAGCTGATAGGAACAAGGCCGCTCTCTCACCGCGCAGTTACGCGCTTTGCCCTTGCGGGCTCATGCGATATTACCCCGTCTTTCGACGAGCTATGTCACAGTAAGAGGTACGTTCCTTGTTTATACTCACCCGTCCGCCTCTGTCCGGCTTGCGCCGGACCGAACGACTTGCATGCTTAAGGCACGCCGCCAGCGTTCATCCTGAGCCAGGATCAAACTCTCAAAAAATTGATATTCCTTACCACCATTCGATTGTCAAAGGGCGAAAAATGAGGCCAAAAAAACCCGACCAGTGGTCGGGATGGTTATTCCCTGGTCCAATGGTCTTACGGCTCATGCACTCATTGCTTTGCTATTATACGGGAAACGAAATGCGGCAGTCAAGTCTCACCCATAATTTCCATGATGTTCAATACCGAACTGATTACCGTCGCTATCTGGCTTAGGTTTTGCTTTCTTTACTGCCGTCGGGATTTTATCTGTTTTTATGACCGTCGGCGGTTTCAAATGAACTTCCAATGACATTTCTGAAAGTTTCGTCAAAAAACCATCATGACATTCCCATCCAAGACCTGCGAGAACGCCGTTCACGATGTCCGCACGATTGCCTAAACGCCAACGTTCGGTAAGTTGACTGAGCTTCTGTGTATAATCAACCGAAGGACGGGGATTTTCCGCAAGCAGGCGCTGCAAATCCTCTGTAAAAAATTTCTTTCGCGCTTCAAGTCTCATAGTAAAGTTACCACTATTATACCAAAACCGGAGCCCAGCAGCGCCCCGCCCAGGACGTCCGACAGCCAGTGCTGCCCCAAATACATCCGCCCAAGGCCGATAAATACCACGTACCCAAGCATCGCGAACCCTGCCCACGCGCGTTTCCGGGCAAAAATCCACGCGATAAGCGCCAGAAACGTAATCCGCGCAGTATGCCCCGACGGATACGAAAACGGCTCTATGACGGTAAATTTGGGAAACACGGTCGTCGGGTGCTTTACGAAAAAATACGGCGGCCCGGGGTGCGGCAGCGTCGTTTTTCCGTACAATTCGATGGCAGCCACGAGGAGAAACCCGAGCGGGATGATAAGCGCGCGCATCTTCCGTTTTTTCCACGCCCACGCCGTAAGGGCGATCGCAAGACCAAACGATACGACCGGGTCAGCCAGTATTGCACCGTCATCCCAAATCTGGTCGAAACGCGCGGGGATCCGGTTTTGCAGCCGCACGGTCGTGTCAAAATCCGTTTGCCGCAGGAACCCGTATTTTACCGCGCGGCTCAGTACCGCGAATATAAAAAGCAATGCCAATCCCAGAAAGAAAAATTTTTTATGCATGCTGTCGGATGATTTCATACAGAATGATCCCGCAGGAAACCATCACGTTTAAACTTTTATTAATTCCCCACATCGGCAGCTCCACGATTTGATCCGCCATATCCAAAACATCTTTGGAAATTCCGGTCGTTTCGTTGCCGACGACGATAGCGACGGGAAAAGTATAGTGCGCATTTTGAAACGGCACGCTTCGCGAATCTTGTTCAACGGCAACTACGTGCAGGTTTTTGATCGTCGATCGTCGATCGTCGATGGCGGCACGAGCGCTTTCTTTGTATTCCCAGTTCACCCACTGCCATGTATTGACCGAGGCCTTTTTAATGCGGGAATTGGGAGGCGTCAGTGTTTGCCCGCACAGGATGACTTTTTCCGCGGCCACCGCGTCAGCAAGCCGGAAAATCGACCCCACGTTATACGTGTCCAGAACGTTGTCAAGAATTATCGTGATCGGGTTTTTCCTGATCGATGCGGCAATCTGCGGGTCCGCTGCCGTAGTACGAAGTTCTCGAGCGTTAAGCTTGACCATCCGATTATTATACCAACAAAACTTCCCGCGGCAACATCGGACGGATAGTGTTTTCCAAGATAGACGCGCGAAAAAGCGATCGCCGCCGCAAGCGCATAATAAAAATACCTGAGCCGCGGCTCTTTACGGGAAAGCACAACAGCCAGCGCAAAGGCAAACGTCGCGTGGGCCGAGGGAAACGAAAAGTCCGGCAGGTTAGCGCCGGGCGGCCGGTTGCGGACAAACAGACCCTTGAGCCAGATGTTGGTAACAAGCTCCGAGAGCGCGGTCGAGAGCACTATCGGCAAAAAAAACCAATGATCCCGGCGTTCAATGCGCAGGAATATGCCCAGCGACAGCAACAGAAAAATCAGTCCTCCGGCGCCGATGCCCGAAAGCGCCGCCGCTGCCGAATCGGAAATCGCCGTATGCGGCAAATTAATAACCCAATAGAAGACTTCGTGATCAAGGTTTAGTAGGTACTGCATTGGGCGTCGGCGTCACGAAAATGATTTTTATGGCGCTGGTATCTTCGGGAACAGGCGAAATGATTTTTTTACCCGTCACGAGGACGCCGACGATGACTGCGATAAGAACCAAAAATCCGACAATCACGGTAATAGCAGCCAGCGTCCGACGCCTGTCGTCCATACCACAATAATACTACCAATAATCAAATACTACCAATAAACCCATTGGGTTATTTGTTTATTGGCTTATCGGCGGTATTTTTAATGTCTTCCTTTTTCCACGCCGCAAACGTGCAGGTCGGGTAATTGCTGCAGCCGTAGAAAGTTTTGCCGCGGCGCGTTCTTTTTATCACGATGTCTCCGCCGTCGCGCGGACACTTCATGTCGATTTTTTCGGCGAAGGGCCGCGTATATTTACACTTTGGAAACGCGCTGCAGGCGATGAATTTGCCGAACCTGCCCATTTTGACGACCAGCGGGTCGCCGGACTCGGGACATTTTTCGTCGAGCGGTTCTTCAACCACGGTAACTTTTTCGGCCGTGTCGAATGCCCGCTGCAGGTCTTTTTCAAACGGACCGTAAAATCCGCGGATAACCGGCACCCACTGGGTCTGGCCGTTTGCGATGGCATCAAGCTCCCCTTCCATTTTCGAGGTAAACGGCAGCGATAAAATGTCCGGAAAATACCGTACCAAAAAATCCGTCACCGAATTCCCCAACTCCGTGGGCATCAATTTTTTTTCTTCGCGGCTTACGTACTGGCGCTCCTGAATCGTGGAAATAATCGGCGCGTAGGTACTCGGCCGGCCGATGTCTTTTTCCTCCAGCGTTTTGATGAGCGACACCTCGGTATACCGCGGCGGCGGGTTGGTGAAATGCTGCGTCGGAATGGCATCTTTCAGCGAAAGGGCGTCACCGACGGCAACCTCCGGTATTACCACATCCTCTGAATCCCGGCCAATAATTTTTAAGAATCCCTCAAATTTAATCACCGATCCTTTCGTTTCAAAAACATAATTATTTTGCGACGTAATATCTACCGTCGACGAATCAAAAATTGCCGGAGCGGCCTGCGACGCCACCGCCCGTTTCCAGATGAGCTCATATAACCGGAGATGATCCCTGTTAAGGTCAGCATTATTCAAATCCGGACTCTGGCGTCGGACATCCGTAATGCGGATCGCCTCATGGGCCTCCTGCGCCACTTTCGATTTCGTGGCGTACGCGCGGCGGCCGGTATATTCATTCCCGTACGTGGCCGCAATATAGGCTGCTGCCTCGGTCAAAAATTTTTCTGACAGATTCACCGAGTCGGTACGGTGATACGTAATGTATCCCTCCTCGTACAATTTTTGCGCGAGCTGCATGGTTTTTTTGGCGGAAAAATATAGTTTTCTCCCCGCGTCCTGCTGCAGCGTCGACGTGGTATACGGCGCGGGCGGCAGGCGCCTGACCTCTTTTTTATCAACTGCTGAAACGGTGAAAGGAGTTTGCAGATCGTCGATCGCAGACCGTGCGGATTTTTCATCGCGGATTGTTGATGAAGACGTGGTATATTTCCCGTCGAAAAGATCGAGTGTTACAAGCTGTTCAAACTTTTTCCCGTTGTGACTGACTAATTCCGCCTTCAAGGATAATCCTTGTAGACCTATAAAGGTGCCTTCGATCGTCCAGAACTCCGTTTTCGCAAATTTCTGGATTTCGCGTTCGCGCTCAACGATCAGGCGTACCGCAACGGACTGTACGCGACCTGCCGAAAGCCACCGTTTGGAGAGCTTTTTCCATAAAAGGGGGGACAATTTGTACCCAACAAGTCTGTCCATAACCCGTCTGGCCTGCTGGGCATCAACCAGCTGCATGTCGATGGCTCTGGGGTGATCAAGCGCGTCGGTGATTGCTTTTTCCGTGATTTCATGGAATACGATGCGTTTGGGTTCTGCAATATCCAAAAGGACCGCCGTATGCCACGCGATTGCCTCGCCTTCGCGATCCGGGTCGGTCGCGAGGATAATGTCTCCTGCCTTTTTGGCGGCGTCCTTGAGCTCTTTGGCCTGTTTTGCCTTCGCACGCGGGATTATATAGCGCGGGGTAAAATCGTGTTCGATGTCAACGCCCAATTCTGCCTTGGGCAGATCGCGTATGTGCCCCATGGTGGCAGCCACGGCGTATTTTCCCTTCAAAAATTTCGTCAGGGTTTTTGCTTTTGTCGGTGATTCAACGATTATTAAATTCATACGAAAAATCAAGCGATGAAATTCCAAATTAAAAATTGTCTACAAAGCCGATAGATTAATAAAAATTTTATGCATTGTCAAATTCTTCAAAAATATCATCCGCGTTTTCAACGAGTTTCGCGCCGTTTTTCAGGAGTATGCTGCTTGCACGGCTCGTGGGACTGGTTATCGGACCGGGCACCGCAAACACTTCCCTCCCTTGCTGGGCCGCATATTTTGCGGTAATGAGCGTGCCGCTGGTATCGGTTCCCTCGATTACCACCACCCCGCGCGACAGACCGCTGATAATTCTGTTGCGCGCGGAAAACTGCGCTTTTGCGGTAATAACCCCGCCGCCAAATTCCGAAACCACCGCGCCGTGTTCCGCGACGGCCCAGTACAATCTAGCATTGACCGCCGGATAAATAATGTCAATACCGCATCCCAAAACCGCGATCGTTTTACCGCCTGCGGCAATCGCGGTCCAGTGCGCCACGGTATCAATGCCGATGGCCATCCCCGAAACGACGGTAAAGCCGCGGTGCACCAGTTCCGTCACCAATTTTTTCGTTACCTGCCGGCCGTACGGCGTCACGAGCCGGGCGCCGACAACCGCGATGGTTTTTGAACCGTCGATATCTCCCATGCTGCCGCGGATGTACAGGCGCTGCGGCGGATCAGGAATTTCCCTGAGTAACGCGACAGGCCCAAAGGAAGAGTCCCGCGCTCCAGGCAAAAGGCTGTTCAGCTCGATACAGGAATCGTCGTACCGGCGCACCGGTTTGCTCGTATACTTCGTACACTCCATTATACGCCACTATTTTCTGCGCGATTTTTTCCAAAAAATTTTCAGCCTGGTGTCTCCTGCCGGTTTTATAGAGGGCAATCGCGTACAGAATCCCGGGCTGCAGCCATAACAGGCCGTTGTGATAATCCCGCATACCCGCAGCCTGCTGCTGCACCGGAATCCGCCAAAACGGATAGGAAGGATAATTTTCCCGCAGCGTAAATTCCGCAAAACAATGCGTTCCGGCAAAATCCAAAATGGATGCGGACTCGGCGTCCGACGCAAGTCCGAAAATTACCGCGAGCATGTTGGGGTGCGATGCAAAATAATCGTGCCGTTTATAATCCGCCCAATCGGAAAAGTATTTTCCGTTCCAAAACGTATCGCGTATTTTCTTTTTGATGCTGTCACTGCCGGTCGCTTTCCAATAAAGCACATTCGTCCACAACGTCTTGCCGCTTTTGTAGACCCCGTCCGCCCATTCACACTGAAACCATTCGGAAATCAGACAGCCCTTATATTTTTTCCGGTAAAAATTTTCTGCGTTTTTGTTCCTTGCGTGCAAAAGCACCATCAGACCGCCGTCCGGTACAAAACCGCCGGATTGTATTGAATGAAAATTAGGAACCAATGTCCCAAACCGGCGGAAAATTCTGTACGGCACCGCACCGTCCGGCCGCTGGAAACGGAAAAACGTTTCGACCGTGCGCTTGGCAACCTTTGGCGGGGCTCCCAGCGATGCAAATAAACTGTCGCGCGCCCACAGGTCCACAAAATGATGCCGCCCGGCAACGATGCCATCGGCCGTAACACAGGCCGCAAGATCTCTCTTTGCAATCGCCGCCGCTCTAGCGGCCAAACCACGCTTCATAGATTTTCTTTGCAACCGGTGCCGCTACGTTACTTCCCTCCCCGGCCCCTTCCACCAACACCGTAATACTAATTTCGGGTTGTCCTGATAACAATTGCAGGGTGTCACCTTGCGAAGCAATGTCTTCTTTCGGAACCGGTGCAAACGTCGTAAACCACGCATGCGTCCGGTTTTTCGGGTCGCCGAATTCCGCGGTTCCGGTTTTGCACGCCACGGGAATCGCATTTCCCTTTACCGTAAAATTAAACAGCGGCCAGCCGGTGCCGCCGGGCGCGCATGCCTCCTGCAACCCTTGGGCGATGAGTTTAATCGTCTCCGGCTTTATCCCGACGTCTTTACACTGCACCCGCTGCACCTTTTCTACCGTCGGACGGCACAGTTTTCCGTTGCTGGCGATAATATTCGTCCACGCGTTCACCTGCAGCGGCGTCGAGAGTACGTACCCCTGTCCGATCGACGTGTTGTACGTGTCGCCTAAATACCATTCGTTACTGCGGGCCGCAATGTCTGCGGGGGAATCAAACGTCGCGGCTTTCCACGCCGGATCGGGCATGAGGCCGATGGCCTCCCCGGGCAGTTCGATGCCGAGCGTTTTTCCGATGCCGGCAAGACGAGCCCATTTGACGATTTTCGTAATCCCCACCCATTCGCCGACTTTGTAGAAAAAAATGTCATTGCTCCGTTGAAACGCTTTCACGATATCAACGACGCCGTCGGTTTTCCCGTACTGCGTAAAATACCAGTTGGAAAATGAAAACTGCCCGGCCGTTATCGTACCGGTATCGGTAATCGTCGTATCCGGCTTGACCGAACCCTCTTCCAGCCCAGCAAGCCCCATGATGATCTTAAACGTCGAGCCCGGCGGATAGGTGCCGGCAATGGCGCGGTTGAGCATCGGCTGATCCGGGTTGGTAATAAGCGCGTTGTACTCGCCCTGCGAAATCCCCAGGGAAAATGCGTTTGCGGAAAACGTCGGGCTGGAAAACAGCGCCAGAATTTCTCCGGTTGACGGTTTGGCAACGACGATTGCGCCTTTTTCTCCCGCCGGAAACGCGGCAGCCGCAGCGTCGCTTATCGCCGCGTCGACGGACAGCGTGATATTTTGTCCGGGAATTTCCTCCTGTCTGCCAAGTACGCGGATAATTTTCCCGCCGGCGTCAACTTCCACCAGTTCTTTTCCGTCGCGGCCGCGCAGTTTGTCTTCGTACACTGCCTCCACCCCTGACCTGCCGATGCGGTCACCCGCGTGGTAGCCGCGCAGCTGATAGTATTCCTCGGCAAGTTCCTTCTCCGTCAGCTCTCCGGTATAGCCGGTAACCTGGTTGAGGCTTTCATACGCATATTGCCGGCGCCAGTCCACCTCCAGAAATTGTCCGGGCGCAATCCCTTTTGCAACGAGCGCATCGCCCTGCTCCTTCGTGAGGGTTTTTGTGCCCTGATCGGTAATGAGGCGGTACTGGGGAATGTTGGTAACGAGCGGTTTGCCGGTTCGGTCCAGGATAAGCCCGCGCGGCGCGTGCCGGATAAGTTCGCGCGTGCGGTTGGTGTCCGCGAGCAGACGGAACTGGCGGCCGCGGATAACCGTAAGATCAAAAAGCCGGATTATTAAAACAAAAAACAAAACAAAAAGTACCGTAGTAAACAACAGAACGCGCCCAGTACCCAGCCACCAGCTCCCGGTGTCGCGCACGGCTTTCATCCTGACCGTTTTTTCCTGGTAGACGGAATCGGAAAATGCTTTTCCGAGCTTCATAAAGAATTTGAAATTTTAAATAACTAGATAATTTCTTTATTTGATTTCAAATTTAAAATTTAACGTTCAAAATTCTTTCGAACAAAAATAATAAACTCCAGGAATATACGGATCCGGCGATAACCTGCATTGTCGTGTGGTTTTTCGATTGTACGCGCGCCCAGCACACGAGCGGTACCGCAAGAAGCACCGGCCACCAATACCACGCGGCGATTGCGGCGGCAACCGCGTGTCCGGACATTTTCCAAAAATTCGTGATAATTGCAAACCCGACAAGTACGGCAAAAATCGGCACAAGTTCCCACGCTCGAAACGTGATCAGTGCAGTCGCCTCAACCGCAACGAGGAGCCATAAAATTTTCGGCCGCTCGCGCCTGTTGCTCACGTCCCAGTTACTCACAAATTTCGTTTTCCACGCAACAAGAAACAGGAAAAACGGCAGCAACACTGTGACGGAAAACGCCGGAATAAATACCGGACTCCTCTGCAGCACCAGAAAAACCGCGAGCCCCAACGAGACAAACGGATCAAATATCCGGGAAATAATTGTTGCGATATTCTGCTTCATACTTTCACACATCGAATGTGAAACAGCTTCACACATTCCTCACTCAAAGACGCAATGTTTAATATGTTCGAGCGTTTTTCCATAATCCACCTGATCTGCAAGAAATAAACGGTACGCAGCCCGATTCGGAAAATAACCCAACACCGTTTCCGTCTCACACATCCGTACTGATGATTCGCCATCAAGATATTCAGTCAAAGACGACCATTCGTATGTTTCGGCGTTTTTCCAGTCGACAAGATAGGAAACTACGGGATTTATATGAATGTACCGCGACACATGGAGAAGTTGATCCTCGTCTTCGATTCTGACCGCCTTAAATCTCCCCTGAAATAACGGCCCGACTCTGTTTTTATGCCGGGTATTAAAATACCTGGTATAACTGTTGGTTACGTCCGCAATAAAACGAATAACACCGTTCTCTTTTCGTTGTCGAATGAGTAAATGAAAGTGATTCGGCATTATGCAGTAGGCCAAAATCTCTACGCGGGGGTGGCCGTGTTTGCGTAAATATTCAAACGGGCCGATATGTTCGCCTTTTGGCATTCGTAATGCAAAGGAGAGACGATATCCTAAATCCCGAAATCGATAAAAATCCAGCGCTAAACGAATACGCTCATATTCTTTTCTGTGAGTGAAAACCGGCCGCTTCTCAATGCCTCTGTTGAATACGTGATAAATTTGATCGTTCGCGAATATCGGCCGAACCATAATAATATTTATACTACAGGAAAAAGAAAAGAAATAAAATAACGAGGTGTGAAGCTAACACACATTCGATGTGTGAAGTACTTGCTTCATACTTTTCTCGCGGCGATTTTTACTTTCCGGAGAAGTTCGTCATCGTCCAGGAGTTTTCCGCAGCCGCGCACGACCGCCGTCTGCGGATCATCGGTAATCCACACCGGCATTTTAATTTCCGTGGCGATAAGTTTGTCTATCCCCCGGAGCAGCGATCCGCCGCCGGCAAGCACGATGCCGTGTTCCATGATGTCTCCGATAAGCTCCGGCGGCGTTTCCTCAATCGTTTCGGACAGCGCTTCGATGATATCGTGGATGACCATCCCCAGCGTTTCGCGAATTTCGCCCTCACTCACGCGGATGCTTTTGGGAAGGCCTGTCTCAATGTCGCGGCCGCGCACGACCTGTAGCCGCTCTGTTTTATCAGTGGGGTACGCCGATCCGACGGCAATTTTTATTTCCTCCGCCGACTGTTCACCCACCAGCAGCGAGTACTTCAGCCGCATAAAATTGACGATCGCCTCGTCCATCTCGTCGCCGGCAATTCTCACGCTGCGGTTAACGACGATCCCGCCGAGGGATAAAACGGCAATTTCGCTCGTGCCGCCGCCGATGTCGCAGATAAAACTTCCCGTCGTATCCTCTATGGGAAGCCCCGCGCCGATTGCGGCCGCCATGGGTTCCTCGATGAGAATTGCCTCGCGCGCGCCCGCCATGATCGCCGCTTCCTGCACTGCGCGGCGCTCGACTTCGGTCACGCCGGACGGAATGCCTATAACGACTTTCGGCCGCGGGATTTTCGGCAGACCCGTGCGCTGCGGTTCGCGGTGCACGAGTTGTATGTAGTGCGCAAGCATCGCAGCCGCCGCGTCAAAATCCGCAATCACGCCGTCTTTAAGCGGGCGCAGTGCCTCAATCGTTGCGGGCGTTTTCCCCAGCATCCGTTTGGCCTCGCTCCCGATGGCAACGATCTGTTTTGTTTTTTTCTGCCGGGCAACCACCGACGGCTCGCGGATGACGATCCCCTTGCCGCGGACAAAAACGAGCGTGTTTGCGGTTCCCAGATCGATTCCCAGATCATGTGATAAGAGTCCGAACAAAAAGTTCAGCATCGTGGGATCATTCTATCACAAAA
>CAYWVJ010000027.1:7971-10734 GCA_964461825.1 uncultured Gammaproteobacteria bacterium | reverse complement strand
GGTTCATACGACGCTACGATCTCGTGCCGGCCGTCGGCAACCGGGATGCCGATGTAAAACGGAAACACGATAACGGGCGTCACCGGTTTGCCGTCCACCGTCACGCGCCAGTTGGGATGAAAGCTCTGCTTGAGAATGACAACGCAGTTTTCGCAATTTTTGGGGACCGAAACGGCGGCAGTAAAAACCATGTCGTTTTCATCTGACTGAGAGATGAGGGAAATTTGAGGAACTGGGGAGATATATTTTGGATTTTCAGAAAAAAGGTTATGAATTTTTTTATCCGGCGTTACGTACGTCACTTCATCCAGCATTTTGAAATTGGGTAATCCGGTATTTTTTGGAAAATTTTTCGTATCAAACGTCAACTGCGGATACAGGCCGTTCTTGTGGTCGTCGGACTGGATCCATTGGCGGACGACGTTCGTCCGGTTGTATTTATCGGAGGAAACGACTGCGGGTACCACGCCGGTAGTAAAATAGCCGGATGTCTCCACCCCGTACAATTTCCAGCCCGGGGTTTCCTGAATCTTTTTCCAGAACGGCTGCGCCGGCTGTGACGGCGGAGCGGCGACGTAACGGATGTTGAAAAGGTCGTAATCGTCCTGTCTGTCTTCGCGGAAATACTGCTCGGTATCGCCGTTGGGCGACCACGTTTCCGGCAGCCACAGGACCGTGGGTATGGCGAAATTTGACAGATACATGGTGATGTTGGTTTCCGCAATGCGGAAGTCTTTTCCCCACGATCCGCCGCGTCCGGCAAACACGCGGCCGGGCGGAAGTTTTTTTAGCGCGGCAATGAGCGCATTTGTATCCGGCGACTGTTTGGCGTAATTTTCGTTTGCCCGGCGGATAAGCGTATTGTTGAGCGCATTGTAGTTTATTGTCTGCTGATAGACGGGAATAAGAAGCACTAATCCAAGAAACCAATATTTTTTAAGTTTTGCAAAAGCGATCGGGGCCAAAAACAGCCCGGCGGCGTGCACTCCCACGATAAACCGCGACAGATGGAATTCCTTCATGGTGGGAATAATGTCGATAAACGTGCCCCACGTCGTACGGCCGAAGTACAGCAGCAGCCAGAACAGGAACAGCAGGGCAAAATCAAGATTGACGAACGCGCCAAATAAAACAAGCGCAGTAAATATCGGAAGCCGGCCGAAATCAAAAAGTTCGCCGTTCCCGAGCCGCGCGATGATTTCTTTGGCGCCGTAGGAGTTAAATTTCCAGACAGGATCCCAGAAAGAGAACGCGCGGTAGTTATCCGCCAGAAACGCCGGCACGATCCAGTAGGAAAGGAGTGCGGCGGCAGGAATCGCGATGAGCAGCAGTTTTTTCGGGTCGCGCCACAAAAGCGGGATAAGGCTTAAAAACGCGATGATGCCCACGCCCAAATGGCCTTCTGCAGTCAGAACCAGGAATATAACCGCGGGAATGATCTTTTTGCGATACGCGGCGGCAAGAAACGGCGGCAGCCATACCATGGCAAATAACTGGCTTGAAAGCCCGTAACCGCGCCACAAAAACGACGCGGGGTCCAGCCCGAACAACCCGTCGGTGGAAATCTGCGACGCCAAAAGCGCGCCGATGCCCGCAGTAATCCACGGGAGCCCGGCAATGCGCAGCGCCAGAAATACCGAGAGCGGAAACAGGGAAAACAGAAGGTAAATACTATAATGGTAGACCGTGAACAGAGAAACGGATGAAAAGAGCGACAGTATGCGGTAGAAAAATACGATGACGATCTGCGGCATATGGGAGTAGTAGAACGGCAGATTAAACCCCTCGTTCCAGTTGGGTACCCAGTGGTCGATGAGCACGAACCAGTTGCCGGTTTTCTTCGCGAAATCCCACATCTGGTTTGCCCGGTACACGAGCGCGAACTGGAAGTTGTTGTCATTGGGATCCAGTTTTGCCGTCGGCTCCAGCCGGTAGAGCCAGAGGTTAAATCCGACCGCAAAAAGAAGCATTGCAATCGATAAAATTTGCTCAACCGAAATTTTCCGTGCTCGCGTCCTTATCAGATTGCTGTGCGCGGAAAATTTGGTCTCGCCAATTGTTTTATTCATAAAGTTTTGCATTGAGCCAGTCCGCGTGGTCGTCGGTTATGCCGTCGCCGGCGTCGGTTACCACGAGTTTCAGCATCTGCACGCCCGAAACCGCAACGTCCGCGTGACGCGGCAGGTCGTAACGGCCGATTTTTTGCGACGCAAAAAGTTTTTTCCACGTCGCCTGTCTGCCGGCAGGCAGCCCCCAGACCTCGAACGTAACCGTCCCCTGCGGACCGGCTTCGGTATCGACGCCGTAATCAAAGGAAAATCTGCTGAAGCGTTTGCCGATGTCAAATATCTGGTACCCGTTTGCGTGCGTGCCGATACCGCGTCGGTAAAATGCGTATTGGACCGACAGCGATCCCCATTTTGAAAATCCAAGCGATGCGTTAATCGGCATATCGATCGTCCGCTCGCCGTAATCCTGTTCGTACTCGATGGGCGTAAGCGTGCTTAGGTACACCGGCGAACGGGCGATGAGCGGAAGATTTTTTATAAATAGCATGAGGGATACGAGAGATAAAGAGATTACAAGGGGGAGAACGTTGCCGCGCGAGAGCCACAGAAGCAGCCACACGAATGCGCCGGTAAATACGTAGGAGACGCCGACGGTCAGCCACGGTTGCGTAAGATTGCTAAGGATGGGTATGCCGTTATCGGGATAGTTGACAACGAGCGCGGTGTGCAGGTTATAAAAATAGAGAACAGAAAA
>CAYWVJ010000027.1:0-7871 GCA_964461825.1 uncultured Gammaproteobacteria bacterium | reverse complement strand
ATGACGATGAGCGGAAACGCATAGCGGTCGTGCGACTGGGTCTGAAAAAGGAAAAACGCGCCGTTGACGACGATGAAACTTTCCAGGAATTTCCGGCGGATGTCTGCCGGCCATTTCCATTGCCGGATCAGGGCAAAAAGGTATGTGCCGGAGAAAAGATACAGTCCGAGACTTTTGGCGTTCACAAGACCCGCAACCAGGATTTTATCCGACGACTTCATGCCCGCGCCGCCGGAATAAATCCACCACGGATTAAAGGCGTTAAGCGACAGCCACGGAAAGTAATCGTAATTGCCCACGACCGACTCGACGACCCTGCTGAATTTTTTCGCGAGGATGAATTCACCGTTGGCGCCGGCAAACGCAAGCGTTGCGCCGGCTATGCTTTGCACGAGTCCCCGTGATCCTTCGATCTGCCACACCAGGAGGAAAAAAACCGGGCCGTAGATCATGTTCTGCAGTTTGGTCATCACGGCAATCATGTAGACGACGCCGGCAAGAAAAGCGCGTCGTTGTAACAGCGCAAGAAATGCAAGAAGAAATAGAAGTACGCCGAGGCTGTCCAGCTGGCCCCACCACGCGCCGTCAATCCATGAAACCGGATTGAGAAGGTAGACAAGGGCGAAAGTTGAGTATATGGAATATGGAATTTGGGGAAAACCAAGCTTCTTTGCGTTTCTGCCGATGTACAGAAATACCCCTGCTATGCCGAAGTCCGCGAGGATCGCAGGCAGTTTCGCAATGAACAGAAACAAAAGATTGTTGTTTTGCCAGAACTGGTTGAAGTTGTGCGGATCGGCAAAAAGCGCGTAGGCCTTCGTCATCAAAAACAGCAGATACCCGAACGGCGTGGGGTAGTTAAAATTCGTAAGCGCGAGCCCCTTGACGAGGCCAAAGTCCGCAACCGCCAGCCCCCAGCTTTTCCAGAACGATACGTCCGCCTCAAACCCGGGATTCGGCACAAGAAAAAGCCGGATGAACAGCGACGCGAGGAACCCGTATATCATTTTGCCCACCCGACCGAGTTCACGATTTCTGCAAACGTCGCGGCGTTCAGCGAGCCGGAGGCCAAGTGGATGACGTACTGGGGGTATCCGGGCACTTCAAAAAACACGTCGAGGTTTGGGGTTTGGCCCGCGCTGTTGACGTACACGGCTTTGTAGCCTTTCAGGCCGTTTGCATTGGTAAACTGTTCGATGGACGCGACGCTTTTTAACCCCGAGAATTGTTTCCACCAGTTCTGGACGTAGGTTAATTTTTGTTCTTTCGGATTGGCTTTGGGGTCTATCCCGATAAGGACATTGGATCCCGGATCGATGCCGGAAGACACAATGGCGTAAATATCAAACGGGTTGTTGTCAAATGACGTCAGCGTGATGGTTTCGGGTACGCGGAACGTATACGGATAAATTTTTCCGCGAACGTCGCGCCACGATCCGGCACCGGCGGGCTGCGGCGTGGGCGTTATTTTTCCCAGATACGTGTTGCCGCCGGGGATGACGATCGTTCCGGATTTTTTTGCGAGCGTCCGGTACTGAAGTACAACCAGAACTGTCAGGATGATCGTGATAACCGCCGCAAGTACACTCACCCTCTTTTCCATTAGCTCCATCGTAGCATACAATAGGGGCATGAGGAAGCGGTGGCTGTGGGGGGCAATCGTAACATTTTTTGTGCTTTTTTCGCTCACGCCGACGTTCTACGAACTGTCGCGGTACCGCGACATCCGACCGGAGCGGTATTTTGAACTCGTCCATAATTTTTACACCGATTACAATTTTTACCTTTCGCGCATCCGCCAGGGACGCGAAGGGGCGTGGACCGTGCAGGAAAAATACACGAGCGAGCCGCACGCAGGATCACTCGTACAGATTGCGTATCTACTCATGGGAAAAGTATCCGCGTGGGTGGGCGTGCCGTGGCCGCGGAGCGGAGATACGTACCACGCCGCTCGC
This sequence comes from uncultured Gammaproteobacteria bacterium, assembly GCA_964461825.1. GTDB lineage: Bacteria > Patescibacteriota > Microgenomatia > UBA10105 > UBA927 > XYB1-FULL-47-11. The sequence goes on along the minus strand of CAYWVJ010000027.1, from coordinate 5,916 downwards.
GCGGTTTTAGCCTTTACGCTGCTTTTTGTGGTTGCATACGCGGCAAAAACTGCGTTTGACCGCTCGAGGTGGCAGATAACCGCATTCCTTCTTGCGGTTACCGCGGCATCATGGCCCATTCCCGTTTTCCAGAAAGGCGAGTGGCGGTTCGGCGGGTACATGCCGTGGTGGACCATTATGGACAGCCTCCAGCGGATCACGTTTGTCCCGCACATGCTCGCCGGACAGGCGCTTATCGTGTTTCTTATCCTTGCGCTGACCAGCGAAACTACCATGCGCCGGCCGGGAAACTGGATATTTTTGGGACTGCTGGCGTTTGTTCTGGGTATTATTTTCCCGCCGGGACTGTTATTTGTCGGCGCGGTTATGGGGGTGTACACGGGGATAAGCGGGGTAAATGGGTTAAAAGAGATAAAAGGGAGAATACTGGCGGGTCTTATCAGCGCCCCCTCTCTTTTGTATCTTAAGTTGGCGCTTTCCGTGTATCCGTGGAAACGGCTCGTGGACTACGCGCTTTTGCACCCGCAGCCGTTTGTTCTCAAAGATTATCTCTTGGCGGTTGGTCCCATCCTGCCCCTCGGGGTGATCGGAGGCATATGGGTGATTTGGAAAAAGGAAAAACGACTGTTTCCGTATCTTGCGTGGGCGATTGCGTGGTTTGCGCTCATCATCGTTTTCGGGCGGATCCCGCAGGAATCGCCGCTTCGGTTTACCGAGATGCTGCCGCAGCTGCCGCTGGCGTTTCTGTCGCTATTTTTGTTAAGTACCTTAAGAAACTGGAAAAGAATACCGGTCGCTCTGGCAGCCATCCTCGTTTTGGTTGGACTGGCACAGATGTACAGCTCCTGGCGGTGGCAGAAAGAATTCATTGACCAGAAAATTATCGCGACGCTGCCGCTCGTGCCGACGGGAAGTTACGTCATGTATCCGCTGAAAGACGAGATTGCCGCGATGATTTTCATTCAGGACAACACCAAACGTACGGACGTCGTGCTTTCGGAAACAACCGCCGGCAATTACATCCCGGTATACAGCGGCAACACCGTATACGTGGGGCACGCCAACACCGTGGCGACTGAGGTAAAAGAACAGATAGTGAAAGAATTTTTCAGCGGCCGGATGGGCGCGGCAAGGGCGAGGGAATTTTTGGCAACGAACGCCATCAGAACCGTATTTTTCGGCCCGCAGGAACAGGAGGATGCGGGTGTGGCGGATCTGGCTGCCGTGTATCCGTTCTTGCGCGAGGTCTATAAAAATACCTATGTACGCGTGTATCAGTGGTAAACAGTACTCACTCATCGCGCCGCACCTTGGGGAGTGCGCGACGCTTCTGGATTTCGGCTGCGGCGACCTTTCGCTGGCAAAAACAATTCACCGGCACCGTCCGCACATCAAACTAACGGGTATTGACGTTGCCGATAGCGGAGAACGGGCTGCGGGAGTCCGGTTTTTGACCTATGACGGCAAGCGGCTGCCGTTCCGTCAGGATCAGTTTGACGCAACCGTTGCATACCATGTGTTTCATCACTGTGCGGATCCGCGGCAACTGTTGGTCGAGGTTATGCGCGTGACGAAAAATATGATCCTCATGGTTGAACCTGTGTGGCGTACTTCTGTTGATCTTTTTTTCATGAAAATCCTCGACCGCATCGGCAACGGATGGAGAAACGTGGCAATTCCGATGCCGTTTACGTTCCAAAAGGAAACGGTGTGGACCGGCTGGGTCCAAAAAAACGGCTGGCGCGTGAAAGAAATCCGTTCTGCCGGCATGCTTCCGTCGTGGCTTCCAATCGGGGAAACGAAATTATTCGTGCTGGTCCGAAGACCCTAGCGGAAAAACCTTCGTATCGTACGGACAATCGTTTCCACTTCGTTGTCCGCAAGCTCCGGGAACATCGGGACGGAGAGGATTTCGCGGCTAAGCGCCTCGGCAACAGGGAAATCGCCTTTGTGATACCCTGCGGCTGCAAAGGCAGGGGTCAGGGAAATCGGGACGGGATAGTGGATTGCGGTGGCCACACCATGCCGTCGAAGGTACTGCGCCAGCCGGTCGCGCGTTTTTGTTCGTATGACAAAAAGATGGAAGGCGCAGTCGTCCATGCGCAGGAGCGGATGGACGAACGAAACGTCTCCGACGCCGGAAAGCGCGTGAACGTAGTATTTGGCAATCGTGCGGCGGCGGGCAACCCACCGGCGGAGGTGTCGAAGCTTGACGCGAAGGATGGCGGCGTGAAGTTCATCCAGCCTGCTGACTCCGGAAATTTCTTCACTGTGATACCGTATCGTTTCTCCGTACACCCGAAGTTTTGCAAGGCGGTCGGCAACATCCTTGCGGTTGGTGACGACGATGCCCGCATCGCCCAGTGCTCCGAGATTTTTCGTCGGATAAAAGCTGAATGCGGCAGCGTCGCCACTTTTACCCACCGGCGCGCCGTGTGCCTGCGCAGCGTCTTCAAGGACGGCAACCGCTTCCGGCAGCAGTCGTTTAATGCCGGTACTGTCGGCTGCATTGCCGTATATGTGCACGGGAACAACCGCTTTTGTTTTTTTGGTTACGACAAGTTTTTTTGGATCCATGGTGCCGTCGGACGTTACGTCGACAAGCCTGACTGCCGCGCCGCTTAGTGAAACGCCAAACGCCGTGGGGTAGCTGTTGGCCGGGAGTATGACCTCATCGCCCTGCCCGACGCCCAATGCCGTAAGCCCCAACATCAACGCGTCGGTACCGCTGGCCACTCCTACGCCGTACGATACTCCGATAAATTTTGCGAATTCTTTTTCGAATCGCGAAACTTCTTTACCAAGAATAAACTGTCCGCGTTCGTTAGTTTGAATAAAAGAGGTGTTCAATTCTTTTTTGAGACGTTGGTATTGTCTCGTCAGGTCAAAGACGGGGATCATACAGTGCGCATGTTACCATATCGCGGATGGTTGGTAAAATGGTCGTGAGTTTCCCGCCGCCGGCGCCTTCGTGCGGCCTGGCGCGGTGCCGGATGGGGACTTCGATCACACGGAATCCCCGCCGCGCAGCGCGGATTGCCAGTTCCGCATCAACGAACGCCGAGGTAAACCGCAGGGATATTTTTTTGAAAACCGTTCTGCGCATCAGGCGCACGGAGTTTGCGTCATGAAGGCCGATTCGAAATAGCAATCTCAGGAGCATGTTATAGATGCCGGACTGGCGGAGTCTTGCGGGTGAATCGCGGCGCAGTTTCCGCCAGCCGATGATCATGTCTGCGCGCCGGCGGTTGCGCCAGAGTGAAACAAGTTCTTTCGGATTTATCTGGTAATCTCCCGGGATGGAAACAAGCCACGGAGTCGTGACGCTCGCATAAAGATCCCGCATCGTGCGGCCGTACCCCATATTTTTCCGATGCGACATGACCGTGACGTCCGGCAGCGAAGCAAGCACCCGGGCGGACCGGTCGGTGCTGCCGTCGTTTAATACGGTAACGGCGGCACGTACGCGGAGTTTTTCGGCAACGGCGAAACATCCGTTAACCACCGTCGTGATGGTTTGGGCATCGTTATAGCACGGGATGATAAACGTGAGAAGTGGTTTCACCGTTTGTTTGAGACGAATGCTTTATAATCCCGTATGTATTCTTTTTCCTCGTACGGGCGGTCTGCGATCGCAAGCTGGATGGCGGTGTGCGAATAGCGCTGCGTGTGCCAGACCATCGGCGGAATAACCAGCCCTACGTTGGGTTTATCCAGGACAAACGTTTTTTTGCCGCCTGCCGCCGTTTCCGTCGTTACGATAATTTTTCCGGTCAGCGCAAAAAGGATAATCGTCGTTTTTTTGTGCGCGTGACGGCCCCGTGTGATGCGCTCCGGGGTAAAATACGTCCAGAAAACGCGCCTGACGGGGAACGGAAAGTCGCGTGGTGTGGGGACGGTTAAATAGCCGATTACCGGCGCGCCGTGCCGTGCGAGCGTTATTTTTCTGGGAACAAGGGATTTCATTTTGCGAGATATTGTATCATATACTTCATTATATGCAGCCATTTATTATCAGAAACCTGCGATCTACGGATACGCACGCACTTTTAACTTTTGCCAACGACCTGATTGCCGAAGATACGTTTATTCTTCTTTCCGGTAAACCCATGACGCTGCGGCAGGAGGCGGCGTATGTACGTTCTACGATAGGCGCGATGCGCAAAAGAGAAAAAATCCGGATTGTAGCGTTTGCCGGCAGGGATATCGTCGGCAGCGCCGAAATCCGCCGAGGCGAGAAACGAAAAAGGCACGTGGGGGAAATTGGTATCTCGGTCGCCCGCAGGTGGCGCAGGCATGGAGTCGGAAAAACGCTCATGAGTGAACTTCTGCGCCGCGCGAAAAGCATAGGTCTGCGGCTGGTGTATTTACATTGTTTCGAAACAAACAGTGCGGCAATTGCCATGTATACAAAATTCGGATTCGTGCCCGCGGGACGAATGCCGGGTATATATTTCTGGCGGGGGAAATACGTCGGTGAACTCACGATGTATAAAACGCTATGAAACGGCTGCACGTCTTTATTCTCATGGTACTTTTTGCATATCTTTTCTATTGGCGTTGGCAGGTTGCCGCGACGAGATTTTTTGACATCGATGAGTTTGCGTACCTGCACTGGACCGCTGCGGTTGCGCGGGGGGAACGCCTGTATACCGACGTGTTTTCGTACTTTACCCCGGGATTTTTCTGGGTGATGACGCCGGTTTTTTGGATAATGGGCAGAAGTGCACAGGTATTCCCGATAGCCCGCGTGATTTCGTTCGTTTTTTTCTTAGGCAGCTTAGGTGCCCTATGTTACGTATGGAAAATAACAAAAAACGCTACGTGGGCGCTGCTTCCCGCGGTCATACTCGCATTCTTGCCGATGCCGTATGATAAGTTTTTGGAAATCCGGCCGGATAACCTTGCCGCGCTGCTTGGGCTACTGGGGCTAATAGGGCAGATACGGGGGTGGTGGTTATTTTCGGGGTTAACCTACAGCGCGTCGCTGTTTGTTCTGGCAAAAGGAGTGCCGGTCGTGGCGGTGGGGGCGCTCTTTGCGCTACTCCGGCGTGCGCCGCGCCGTTTTTGGGCAGGGCTCATACTCCCGTGGGTTCTCTTTTTTGTTTTTTCGGAAAATTTTTCAACGGTCTGGTATTCTCTCACGCGCCTTCCGTTTGAAGTTTATAAAAGCGCGGTGAACTACCCGATGGAGGCAAACCTTTTTTTCTATCCCAACGCATCATTTTACGGAGGGAACGGCATTACTCCCGGACTCGTGGTCAACCACGCGCTGTGGGTGCTTGCGATACTTGTAGGGGCATACCGGCTGGTAACTTCGACATCACTTGAAGAACTCCTCATCCCTGCAGTGTTTTTCGTTTCGGTCTTGGGCTACGTCAAATATTTCCCGTTAAAACACAGCCAATACCTTATTCCCATCGCGCTGTTTGTCGCGTATTTTGCCGCGGACGGACTGGCGGCGTTTTTTACCTGGTTTACCCGTGCCGCCGGCGCTGCAGCAGCAGCCGTGGTTCTTATCGGTTTTGCCTATCTTTTATCCGCGATAAGCGTACAGGTAAACAGTACGAAACTTCTTGCGACGCAAAAACCGCAACTGGATGAAATAAACCGTCTGCTTCGTACGGTTCCGCCCGATGCGCGGGTGGTTGATCTTGAGGGGCGCGCGGTGTTTTGGCCTGACGGCTACGCGATCGCGGCGCTGCCGTTCGATACGTTTTTCGGCTACCTCACGCGCCCGCCGCAGACGCTCGCCGCGTCCCTTGCCGCCGGGCCGGCTGACTATGTCTATCAGGGCGACAGCGGAAGACTCGGGATGCTCTCGCCGGAAAATCTTTCGTACGTCAGAACGCATTTTGTTGCGGCAGAAGGGTTTGGTGACCGGTTATGGCAAAAGGCGCACTGATCGCAGTACTG
>CAYWVJ010000026.1:0-10823 GCA_964461825.1 uncultured Gammaproteobacteria bacterium | reverse complement strand
AGCGGTGCAAGCGAAAGAATAAGCATGATGATAATGGGAAGCCGCCGTTTCATGAAAATTGGGAAAGAAAGTCGCGGACACTTTTGGTCACGAAGCGCAGCATCGCCGGCGTGATACCCGGGTACACGCCGATCCAGAATCCGTCGTTCATGATTTTATCTGCGTTTGTCATGCGCCCGACCACGCGGATATCGGTTCTGCCCAGATACGCCGGATGTTTAAGCAGGTTGCCGGCGAATAGACTCCTTGTTGCAATATGGCGCTTCTCCAGAAACTGGACGAGCTGTAATTTGGTAAACGGCGAGCCGCCCTTTACAACGATCATAAATCCGAACCAGCACGGGTCGCTCCCCTCTTCTGCATCGGAAAGGGAAAAATACCTGTCATACCGCCGGAAAAAACCCCGCAGCGCGATGAAATTTTTCTTCCGGGCTTTTATGAAAGCCGGCAATTTTTTCATCTGCGCAAGCCCTATTGCCGCCTGCATATCCGTGAGTTTGAGGTTATACCCGATCTGCGAATAGATATATTTGTGGTCGTACCCGAACGGCAGCTCACCCATCTTAAATCCAAACCTGCGTCTGCACGTATCGTCTTTCCCTGTATCGCACCAGCAATCCCTTCCCCAGTCGCGGAACTGGCGCAGCGCCATATGCACGAACGGATTATTGGTTACCACTGCGCCGCCTTCACCCATAGTAATCTGATGCGCTGGATAAAAAGAAAACGTCGCTACGTGGCCGAATCCGCCGACGCGTTTCCCGGCATATTGAGACCCCAACGCGTCGCAGCAGTCCTCGATAAACCAGAGACCGTGCTTTTTTACGAGTTCCATGATGCCGTCCAAGGGAAGCGGATTCCCGAGTGTGTGCGCCAGCATGATAGCGCGCGTTTTTTTGGTAATCGCCTTGCGTATCGCCGTTATTGAGGGATTTTTGGTGGATAAATCAGAATCGACAAATACCGGAATGCACCGGTTCTGAATGATCGGGTTGACAGTTGTAGGAAAACTCGTTGCCGCAACAATGACTTCATCACCGGGCTTGATTGCACGCGCACCAAACACGTGCGAAGTGAGCGCCGAAAACGCCACGAGGTTTGCCGACGAACCGGAATTTACCAGCGAAACGTACCGAACCCCCAAAAAAGACGCGAATTCTTTTTCAAACTCCTGCGCAAACCGACCTTCAGTCCACCACCCGTCCAATACCGCTTCAACGCCGTTTATGAGTTCCGTCTCGTCGAAAACTTTTCCGGAAACCGGAACCGGAGACACCCCCGGCACAAACGATTTGCCGCCAAACGTCCGGCGCGCATAGGAACGAACGTGGGTAGTCAGTTTCTTCGGTATCATTTCATACGTGCAGATCGAATAGTTTTTATAATCGCCGGCACGCTCAGGCCGTTTTTTGCCAGTAGATATTCGTGCGAGCCCGTAACTGACGTAAACACGTCGGGAATGCCGATCCGCCTGAACACAACGCTATGATTTCCTTCGGCAAGCGTCTCGGCGATGGCACTCCCCAACCCGCCAATCACGTTATGTTCCTCAAGGGAAAAGATAGCCTTCGTGCGGTTTGCCAGTTGGTGGATCAGTGTGGTATCGAGCGGCTTTATGGTTGGCATACTTACCAGCGTTGCCGAAATGTGATATTTTCTGAGTGCGGAAACGACCGCAACTCCGCGGGCAAGAAGCGTCGACGCGGCAAAAATAACGATATCATTGCCCTGACGGACGATAACCCCCTTCCCCACCTGAAAACGGGGAACCGTCGTATGGATCGTCGGGTCGCCCGCTTTACCGATGCGAATGTATGCGGGTCCGTCTATGCGATATGCAGCTGTTGTCGCCCATCGGGCCTCAACCGGATCGCCCGGGGCAAACACCGTCATGCCGGGAATCGTGCGCATGAGCGCGATATCTTCGGTCGAGAAATGACTCACGCCCAATTGATTCAGACTAAATCCCGTCGCGGTTCCCACCAGTTTTACGTTGACGTGATTATACCCGACGTCCAACCGTACCTGCTCAAAACACCGCATGGTAATAAATACCGCCTGCGCGTACACAAATACGTTGTAACCGGATAGCGCTAAGCCCGTTGCCAACCCTATCGTGCTTTGCTCGGTGACACCCGTGTTGAAAAACCGGTCGGGAAACTCGTCCTGAATATTTTCAAAAACGGAGAACCCCATGTCTGCAGTAACGGCGATCACATCCTTGTGTTCCTTCATGAGCGTGCGCAGCGTTTCAACGAATGCGGTTCTCATGCCGATAGTTCCTTTCGTGCCACATTAATTTCCCGCGGCGTTGGCGTGCGGTAATGCCACTCGTTCTTGTTTTCTAAAACCGACACGCCTTTTCCTTTCACCGTGTTTGCAATTACCACGCTCGGTCTTCCTTTTACGAACGGGATGGCGGCAAATGCGCGCGCAATATCTCGGAATGAGTGCCCGTCAATTTCTTTCACCGACCAGCCGAAGCTTTGCCATTTTGCCTTCAACGGTTCCAGATCCAGAATATCCTTCACGCGGCCGAAACTCTGCCACTTGTTGTAATCGACGATGACGACCAGATTATCCAGACGGTGGTGACCTGCCTGCAAGACTGCCTCCCACGTGGATCCCTCATCGCACTCCCCATCGCTTATAACGACAAAAACTCGATATTTCCGCTTCTGCAGCTTGCCGGCAAGCGCCATGCCCACGCCGATCGGCAACCCGTGCCCCATGGATCCGGTTGTTGCCTCGATTCCCGGCGTGCCGTTTCTCGTCGCGATGCCGATCATTTTGCTTCCGTCGGCGCAGTATTGGTCAAGTTTCCGCTCAGGGAAAAAATGCTTTTTTGCAAGCACCGTGTAGAGCGCAGATATACCCCACCCCTTGCTCAAAATAAATCTATCGCGGTCAGGATCCCTGGGACGGCGCGGATTAATGCGAAGCAACTTTTCGTATACGTATACGAGAAGTTCAACAACAGAATATGAAGAGGCAATATGGGACGCATGTGCTTTGACGATCATCTCCAAAACGGTACGCCGGACGGCTTGTGCTTCGCGGATCAGCAGTCGGTAATCATTCATAGGCGGTCTTTGAAATATCCGGCAACGACGGAGTAAGTATACGATACAAGCGTGAGAAAACAAAGAATCGGATGGAGGAACCATGCAGGATCCGAAACCGTAAACCATCCTCTCACGCTCACAGCCAGCGGCTCAAGGAATGTTGAGGAAAAAATGACGAACCGAAAAAGATTCCACCTGTCCTTTACCGATCGCGGATCATAGACGAGATACTCTCGGTTGTGTACGTTGTGATCATAAAAAAGGTTTTTGTACGAGAGGCGACGTTTGAGAAACCGAAAGACATCCACGCCGATATAGTGAACGACGGAGTTTTTTACCACGCCATAGGTATCGAATCCTAAGGACGTTAACTGCGCAAATGCGTCCGTATGCAAGAACGTCTTAGGATTCTTGTTCGCTTTTTCAATGACGTTTCTTCTAACCAGATGTCCGTTATCGCCGAGCGTGGGCAGATTAAAACGATTGAACCGAACGGTAAAATAATCGTGGGTTTCTGCGAGCATCTCGCCTTTGTCATACGTTTTTTTGAAATACGGGAGTTTTTCCGATTTTCTGAGATAGTAGACGACCGGATCGTTTACGCCGAACAGTGCACAGTAGCGGGTAAGTACGGGCATGCCGGCATCAAACGCATTATATGCGCTGAACGTGCCGATAATGTGCGCATTTTCCGTAAACGGCCGCACCATTTGCCGGAACCATTTCCGGTTTGGCAATATGTTGTCCGTCTCGATAAATGCAACGATTTCTCCTTTGGCTTTTTTTATCCCCAAACTCTTTCTCTCTTCTGAATTATTCATTTTTGAAGGGAAAATATAGATACTGGCGCCGTAGGTTTTTGCAATTTCCACCGCACCGTTGGTTGACCCGCCGTCCATGACGATGTGCTCGATGCGTCCTTTAGGGTAATCCTGCATCCGTATGGATTCCAAAACCCGCCGCCAGATGCCCGGATCAGGATTAAAGCTTAACGTAACGATGGAAATAGTCGGCAATTTCATGTCGTTGAATGTCTGATCGTTTCTTTTAATCCAGAGCGCAGCGTATACGCCGGCCGCCAGCCCAACAGTTTTTTTGCTTTCCGGATATCCGCTTCCCAATGACGCGGTTCTGCCTGACGCGACTGACGCTGCTTTGCGCTCCAACGGACGGAGGATTTGCTTCCTGTCAGCGACAGCACCGAAGTCACGACGTCCTTCAGGGTATGCTGATCCCCGGATCCGATATTAACTATTTCCCCGGGGTGAAACGTCTTCTTCGATGCCAGAATATACGCGTCCGCCACGTCATCAATATAGATGAAATCGCGCACGTACGCCGCAGAGGAAAGTTCCAGAGGCGCTCCGGCAAGCGCCCGGTCTACCACGTAGGGCACGAAACGCCCCGCGTGCTCATACGGTCCGTAGGGTGAAAACAGCCGGAACGTTATGACCGGAAGTCTTTTGAGTCGTGCGTAATTCTGACAATACGCCGTAGCGGCAGCTTTGGTCATGCCGTACTCGTTATACGGCTCAGTATTTTCGTCTTCGCGCATCGGATGACGTTTTATTCCGTATTCGGAAGAGCTGCCGGTGTTGACAAAAAGCCGGAACGGATATTTTTCAACTGCATGGAGCAGCCGCATGGTTCCTTTGATATTCACGTCTATCATGCGCTGATAATCGGTTTCTCCGGACTGGGCGCCGTATGCCGCCAAGTGAAATATAACCGTCGGCCTGATTTTGCCGATAACCTTCTCGAGATTGGGCGACAAGATATCATCCTCGTAAATTTGCACGGACTGTTTAAGTTCGGAAATACGCGTTGCGTTTTGAAATTTCCTCACGAGGACCGCGACGCGTTGTTTCTCACGCACAAGCCTGCGCACGATGTTTGCGCCGACAAATCCGCTTGCGCCGGTTACCAGAAATCGTTCCATACTCTTAATAGTATCGTTTATACCACGAAAATACCTGCCCGATTGTGCCGGAAAACGTATGTCGCCGTTTCCATCCCAGTTTCCTGATTTTTTGATCCACGAGGTGCTGGTATGGAATCTCATTTTTGGCGGTGTTGAGAATTTTATACCGAACTTTTTGTCCGAGAACCGTTTCCGCCGTACGGACAAGTTCCATGACGGACAGCGTATCCTTTGAGGAAAAATTATACGCTTCCCCCAGCATCTTAGGATCGTTTCGGCGAAGTAACAGAAGATATCCGCGTATGACGTCGTCAACGTAAATGTAATCACGTACGTATTTACCATTACTGCGGATTTGAAAAACTCGCTTGTTTGCAATCGCCGCACAGAGTCCCGGCACCAAACGTTCAAGATGCGTGTCGCCTTCGCCGTAGACGTTGCCGAATCGTGTAACGATGACCGGCGTACGGTACGTCCGGAAATATGCGCGGCACAAAAGATCCGCTCCCGATTTGGAAGCATCATACGGATGATCGCCGGCAAGCGGCGCGGTTTCCCTGTAGGGCTTGGTGGTTTTGCCGTACGCTTTGTCCGATGAAGCAACGATAATTTTTTCTATAAACGCATGGCGGCGCGAAGCCTCGAGAATGTTCACCGTTCCCATGATGTTGGTTTCTACCGCCCGTACCGGTTCGCGGTATGCGTCGGTGACGAGCGACTCCGCTGCCAAATGACAAATTATAGAGGGTTTCGTTTTTGCAATGAACGATTCGATTGCTTTCGCGCTGCGGATATCAATGCGCTTTGCGCTGACGCGGTCTGCCAGACGCTCCAACGCAAACGTTGACCGCCGGTCAATCGTGATGTAGGGAACGGCTACTTTCGCGCCGAGGTTTACGAGCGTGCTGACGAGATGACCGCCGATAAAACCGGCGCCGCCTGTCACCATGATGACCCTACCCTTTATTCCTTCCATACTTTCCACGGCGGGTTGTCGCGCACGAGCCTATTGAGATTTTCAACGTCTGCATACGTGTCCATCGAATGCCAAAATCCTTTGTGTTCGTATAAGGACAGCTGATTTGCCGATGCAAGTCGTTTTAGCGCAGCGTGTTCCATCTCGCCGGGTTTGACGTACGTAAAAAAAGACCTGTTAAAAACCATGAATCCTCCGTTAACCCAATCGTCCAGCACCGGTTTTTCCACGAACTCCTGCACGATTTTTTTCCTGCCCGTCCTGACCCTTCCGTATTTGCTTCGCGGGAAAACGCCCGTAATCGTGCCGACCGTGTGCTGCTTCTTATGAAACGCGACAAGATCGCGGATGTTAACGTTGCCCACGCCGTCGCCGTACGTCACCATAAAATATTTATCGGCCGCGGGAATGTAGTCTTTCACGCGCAGGATGCGTTCCCCGGGTAGCGTTTCGAGCCCCGTGTCCACAAACGTAATGGTAAAATCATCGACCGATACACGCGACCCTTTGCGTTTATGAAGTTTTATATGACCTGTTTTGGTCGTGAGCGTAAAGTCATGGAGGAAATATTTCTGGTTGAGGAAATAATCTTTTATGTACTCGCCTTTGTACCCCAGCGCAATAATAAACTCTTTAAAACCGTAATGCGCATATATTTTCATGATGTGCCAGAGGATCGGTTTGTTGCCGATTAACACCATCGGCTTAGGCTTAAACTCGGTTTCTTCCTTCAACCGGTACCCTATTCCACCGCAAAGGATAACTGTTTTCATAGTATTGCCCCTACAGGGCTTCGCGTGTATTATACAGCCATGAAACGAAAAGTCTATCCGTACGTGACGTTCATCATCCCCACGTTAAATGAAGAACGGAATCTGCCTCGGTGTCTTGGGGCTATTTATGCACAGCGATACCCGAAAAACCGCATTGAGGTTATTATCGCCGATGCGGGCTCTACCGACAAAACCGTGTCTGTCGCCAAAAAATTCCATGCGATCGTCATTCCCAACCCCGACATCCTTCACGAACCCGGAAAAGCGCGCGCTGCCGACCTAGCACGGGGCGATATGCTCTTTTTCGTCGATGCGGATAACGTGCTTGCAACGAAAGACTGGCTTACGTTCATGACAAAACCGTGGCAGGACGACAAAAACATCGTTGGATTTCTTCCCCAGACCGTCGCCGCACCGGACTCCAACGGCTTAGACCGATACCTGGGAAACCTGTTTACCGATCCGTTTACGTGGTTCGTATACGGGTTCAGCGCAAACCCCCGCGACTACTACCACGTCTTCGATATTATCATCGAAACGAAAGGGTACAAAGTTTTTGACTTCACCAAAGGCGATTATCCGTTGTTTGGTCTGTCTCAGGGCGTAGGGACGAGAAACTCATTCCGCAGGTCTTCAAAATCCTACGCCGACGATCTTCTGTCGGGCATACAACTTATCCGCGACAAAGGTCTTGTGGCATACGTTCCGCAGGCGCACGTGTATCACTATCACGTATCAGGGCTCGGCAATTTTATCCGCAAATATCAGTGGCGGATCCGCAACAACTTCCGGCAGCAGGTAAAAGGCATGGGCATCGTCAACCGCGTGAACTTCTTTTCTCTTAAGAGAAAAATGCGCATGTTTCTTTTTGTGCCGTACGGGGCATCCGTCATCTTCCCGCTCGTCGATGCCGTACGATTATCCGTCGTACACCGCGACCCCGTCATGTTCTGGCACGTACCGGCCTCATTCATACTGTCGTGGATGATCGTATTGGAAGCGGTCCGTCACTTCTTTTCCCCGCGGTCAAATCTCGGAACATATGAATAATGTGAAAGGCACGACAATCATATACGTCAACTTTGCTCCGTACGAAAATGCCGGAAAAATTTTGGATTTTCTGCTGGAAAAGTTCGGAACGGTTCTCGTTTTTACGTTTAATTTCCACCATCTGGGAAAGAATCAGGAACCAAGTTCGCTCCGCGTTTACGTCAAGGGAACCATTGCGTACCGCACGAGACTGTTTCAAACGCCAACGTCCGCATCGCTCGCATTTATCCTTTTGCCTCTTCGGTCGCTCGTCATTTTCCTCCAAATGCTCTACCATACCATCCGCCTGAAATCCGCCTACGGCCCCTATGACGTATTTTTTACCGTGAATGCGTTCACCGCGTGGACGGGTAACGTGCTGCGGTCGTTGGGCGTCGTGAACAAAACGGTATTCTGGGTGTGGGATTATTATCCGCCCGTCCACAAAAACAGCATTACGAAATTCATGCGGTGGCTGTACTGGATATTTGATAAACCGGCGAGCCTCGAAGCCGACAGAACGGTGTTCCTAAACAGGCGTCTCGAAGACCTACGGAAAAAAATCGGCATCCTTCCTAAAAACGCGCACTATCCGGTCGTTCCCGTAAGTACGTATCCGGCGCGGACGCATAGCAATACCGCAAAATCATTATCACTTGTTTTCTTCGGGGTCCTGAAAAAAAGCCAGGGTCTGGATTTATTATTTGATGCGGGCGGCGGACTCCACCACAGATTTCCGCGACTTACGTTACACGTTATCGGCGGCGGTCCGGACGGCGTCTATTTTACCCAAAGAGCAAGCCGCGCACCGTTTCGAACGATCTTCCACGGATATCTCCCAAATGAAAAACTCGTGGATGAAATTCTTGCGACGTGCCACATCGGGCTTGCGACCTACGTTCCTGAGGCAAGCAACGTTTCGTACTACAGCGATCCGTCCAAGATCAAAAAATATATCAGTCTGGGTTTACCGGTCATTACCACTAACGTTTTCGAATTTTCGCGGGAACTATCCCGAAACCGCGCGGGGGCGATCATTGATTACTTCCGTCCGGGAAGTTTGATTGCTGCAATCGCACGGATCGAAAAACATTACGGCGCATACCGGAAAGGCGCCAGAACATTGGCTGCAAAGTATTATTACAAACGGCTCTACCCGAAACTTTTTCAGTAAGGGAAAAATTGCAAAACCAGCGATGACAGTGACCCGTTGTAAACCGCGTACCGCATAGACGACCATGCATCCTGATCACCTATGGCATAGAGAATATATACCGCATTACCGAATTCGACAAGGTCTACGTCACTGGTGTTAATCCCTTCGTCCGATCTGTCAGGAACAAGAAAAGCATGCGGACTCGTTGTCCAGCTCAAAAGATCGCGTGATCTGGCAAGTTTCGTGACAAACGTCGTGCACGTCACGCAATTAGGGTCGTTATATTCTTTCGACAAAAACCATAGGTAATAGAAGTTGTCAATAAATTTAATCGTCGGGCTTGCCACATAGGTATCCTTGCCGAATACGGCGTTGGGAACGGGAGTCCAATGCACAAGATCCGAGGACGTCAGAAAGTAAATGGTGAATGGGGTAAGCTCTCCTTTCGTTGTCGTTTCGATAGCCATCACGTACTGACCGGTAGCGGAATTTTTCGTTACGGATGAATTAAATATCTGTTGTCGTTCTGGAGCCTGATACACGGACACAGGTTCGCTGAACGTTTGCAAATTGTCGCTTTTTATCATAAAAATCGTCGATTTACCATACGTTTGCCAATCCCGCGTTCCGAATGCATACAACGTGGCACCGTCAACAAACGCGGAACCGAGGCCGAGATTCTGCCCCCGGCCGAACGTTACGCGAAGTTCATTCCCCGGCAACGTGTAAATGCGGAAATCAGGCGCATCGGTTTGCCGATCTGAAACAAAATTCAAAAGTTCGCCGCCCCACACAAACGGCGTTCCCTCCATGTTCTTGTTGAGCACGTTGGGATATTTCACTATACCCGACCAGCTGACTGATTGTTTCGGAGGCTCGGGCCGTACGACCGGACCGTAATTTTTGGGGATGAAACGCCACGACAGGTATCCTGAAAGAACCGCAAAAAACGCCAATGAAGCCGCCCAACTCACGTATTTTTTTTGTACCATGTTATTGTCTTTTCCAAACCGGTCTCAAGATCCGTCGTAGCCGAAAAACCGATTGTCGTTTTTGCTTTCCTGTTATCGCTGTTTCTTCGCGGGCTGCCGTCGGGTTTCGTCCGGTCAAATACAATTCGGGCTTTGCTTCCTGCAATGCGTACTATCGTACGAATAAGATCAGCGACGGTGACTTCTTCATCCGTCCCAAGGTTAATCGGATCCGGTACCGGATACGTTTCGATCGCTCGTATCATACCGTCCGCCACGTCTTCAACGTACAAAAACGCCCTCGTCTGTTTGCCGCTGCCCCACACGACAACGGGATTTTCCCCGTCGATTACGCGCTTGATGAGCGAGGGGATGACGTGGGACGTTTTCGGATCGAACTGGTCACGCGGTCCGTACGCGTTGTACGGCCGGACAATGCCAACGTTCATGCCAAATTCCTGCGCGTAATATTTTCCCAAAACTTCAGCCATGCGTTTTGCCCATCCGTATCCGCCGTTTGTCGGCTCCGGCTCCCCACGGAATCCCTCGGTTTCCGGCGTCGGAATCCTGGCGTCGTGCGGATAGACGCACGCGGATGAAACGACCAAAAACCGCTCAACCTGCGCACTGCGTGCAGCTTCTAACATCGTTGTGGCAATTGCAAGATTGTCATGGAGCATCGTACCCTGATGTGCTCTGTTATACCCGATACCGCCGACCCGTGCCGCCAAGTTCATGACGACCTCCTGACCGCGGCACGCGCGGGCGGCGTCTTCGGAGTTTGTGCAGTCACCCGCGATGAAGCTGACGACGCCGTTAAGGTGTGCGATATTTTTTATCTTGCCCCCGCGCATCCGGTCGAAAACTGTTACGCGTGCGCCGTACCCTGCGAGCTTTTCGACAACATGACTGCCGATAAACCCCGTGCCTCC
>CAYWVJ010000025.1:9377-11119 GCA_964461825.1 uncultured Gammaproteobacteria bacterium | reverse complement strand
ACGATCTGGATGGTACTCGGTGCACGAAGGTTAAAGTACGTCTTGAACGTATTGCCGTCAAACGTCTTTGTCCCCGCGTCGCCGGTTACGGTAACCGCGGTAACCCTGCCGACACTAAAATCAGCACTCACGGAAATACCGGAAATGGCATTGAACGCCTGGCTGCCGAGTTTGGACCGGACGGTTGCTGCGTCCCACGTATCCGTACCGTCGGGATTGGGTTTATCCGTCTGCACGAGATGCGACTGCGCCGAACTGTCCTGCGACGCCAGAATGATGACATTGACGATGTCCGCCATTTCCTCGGGTTTGAGCCACGCGGTCCCGCCGTACGCGCTTCTTGCTCCCCAGTCGCAGTAAAACCACGGCGACTGGCGGTCGAAGGCGTTTGCCTGCAGATCACCAAAACCGCCGACTGATCCGGTCGAGTCCACAACCCGCTTGGTGTACGACGTCGGCGACCAGCCGGAAAGGTCACCGGTATTAAATGCGTACCCGCCGTGGGTTGAGGAGAAAAACGCTTTGATGGAATTTCCCCCCTGTACCATGACCAGTCCTGACGTCGCGTCCACCGCCTGATTCCAGTTGCCGCCTTTTTCATCGGGCTTAAACACCTGGCACTGCTGGGTCGTGCAGATGCTTCCCGAACCGTTGTTCGTATACGCCATTGCATAAGATCTGACGGCGATTGCCTGGGCTTTAAGCGCGGCTAAATTATTATCCGTCCAGGAATCCGGCACTTCATAAATGCGCTTCACGTACGCATCCAGATCGTACGTCTGATATCCGTCCACCCTGATTTGTGCGCTTCGCTTTTCAAGCGAATCGAAATTGTAATACGCGCGAAGAATCGTCTCGTAGTCCTGGCCGGCTTTTGCCCTTCCCCATGCGCCGTATTGGTTTAATCCCACGCGGTTTGGGACGCCGTAAGTAAAAAACCCGAATCCGCCGGAAAAACCCGGGTCTTTGCCGTTGGTGAGATCGCTACTGCACCCGCCGCCGGAAATGGCAAACAGCGGTATCCCCAATCCTGCGAGTTTTTGCGCCAAAAACTCCTGCTGGCGCGCGGAAATCTGCGCGATGTATCCCTGAAGTTTCGACTCATACGCAGTAGCCTGACCTACCAACGCGCGAACCGACGCAGCCCGCCGGTCGGTATCTGCTTTGAGCGCCGCAAGCGAACTTTTCTCCGACTCGAGTGCCGCTTTTTTATCTTCTAAATCCTTGACGGTAATCGCCGTCTGGATAATAATTTTTTTATCCTCATTGACCGCCGCCTGCTGATACCCGATCGTGCGCAAAACCGATCCGATGTTGGTCGAGGACAAAAAAAGATACATCGGGCTGTTGACGTAGCTGCGCATGTAAAACCTGCGTATTCGGTCGCTGGCAAGCGTGAGGGCGCCCTCCAGATTTTTTTCGCCCCGGGCAATTTCCGCGGATTTTTTGGCAACGTCCGCCTCAATCTGTGTGATCCTGGCCTGGAATGCCGCAATCGCCGCGTTCATTTTGACAAGTTCCTCGCGGTGCGGCGCAACCGCTTTTTCCATGTCGCTGATTCTCTGTCCGCATTTAGAAAGAAGCCGCGTCAAAAAATCCTGATCCGTCGTCGTTGCGACTTTCGCGATGTTGTCGTCCGTACACTCCTGCGCATTCACGCGCGGCACCATGCTAAAAACCAGCAATATTCCGGCGGCAATGAAAATTCGTTTCATGAAGCTATTCCATTGTACCACGGATAA
>CAYWVJ010000025.1:6538-9277 GCA_964461825.1 uncultured Gammaproteobacteria bacterium | reverse complement strand
GGCGGCGGTGTTGCGTTCTTATTAATTTTATTCGGTGGTTTTCAAATCTTAACAAGCGCAGGAAATCCCGAACAGATGAATGCAGGAAGAGAGTTAGTGACATCGGCAATCACCGGCTTATTGCTTATCATCTTTTCTGTTTTTCTGCTACGCTTGATAGGCGTTAACATTTTACAAATTCCTAAATTTGGATAATATATGATTCACTATCTTGCTCAATTAAAACTACCCGGAGCAAATGACTCGCAGGTAACGGTAAATTATCCAAAGGGTTTCGTATTTCAGGATCTTGGCTCAGTGATATCCAAAGCCGTCCCGATCATCATCGGTCTTGCGGGATTGGGGCTGCTTCTCATGCTTATTTCCGCCGGCTACACGTTTATGACCAGCGCCGGCGACGCCAAGAAAATGGAACAGGGCAAACAGCGCCTGACGTACGCAATCGTCGGATTCCTCATCGTCTTCGGCGCCTACTGGGTCGTGCAGATCGTGGGCATCATGTTCGGGAAAGGAATTACACCCGGGTTTCAGTAATGTTGTCATTCCCGCGTAGGCGGGAATCGGTATTGGTATTAATTGTATGCTCCGCCATTATTATCTGTACATAATGGCTAATAACAGACCCACATTGTACGTTGGAGTTACTAATCGAATTGAACGAAGATCAACGGAACATAAATATCATTTCATGCCTGGGTTTACAAGCAAATATAATCTCACGAAACTTGTGTATTTTGAACATTATTACGATATTAACGATGCGATTAAACGAGAAAAACAACTAAAACATTGGAATAGAAACTGGAAATTAAACTTAATTCGCAAAATGAACCCAACGTTTGAAGATTTATATGACAGGTTAATTTTTGGTGGAGGTAAAATAAAAGTCAGATCCTCGCCTGCGCGAGGATGACAAATTAGCGGCCGAATCGTCTTTTGCGGCGGGAAAACTCTTCAACTGCCTCATCCAGACGCTCCGGCGTAAAATCCGGCATGAAAAACTGCGGAAAATAAAGCTCGCTGTACTGACTCTGCCACAGTAAAAATCCCGAGAGCCGCTGCTCCCCGCCGGTCCTTATAATAAAATCCGGGTCGGGAATACCCGCGGTATCCAGATAATTTTCGAAATGCTCTTTCCCTTTGCCAACAGCCCGCCGTATTTCGTCCCTGCCGCCGTAGTTGAGTGCAATAACAACCGTAATTCGTCTGTTGTTTTTCGTTTTTTCACTGACATCCGCAATTGCTTTCTGCAGTTTCGGGTCAAGGCGCGAGAGATCGCCGATTGCCAGAAGTCTAACCCCTTTTTTCATCATTCGTTCGCCGAAAGGTCTGATATTGGCCGCTAAAAGCCCCATGATTCCCTTTACCTCGCTCGCGGTGCGGCTCCAGTTCTCGGTCGAAAACGCCCAAAACGTCATGTAGGAAATCCCGCGGTGCGCTGCGTGCTCGACGAGTTTTTCCAACACGTGCGTTGCTACCCTGCGGTGCCCCTCAAGGATCGGCAAATGATGCTGTCGAGCCCACCGTCGGTTCCCGTCCATGATAACTGCGACGTGTGTCGGGATCATACGAGGTGCGCACCTTTCGCCGGTTTGTTCACAATCAACTGATACCCGGAAAATTTTTTGACAACCCGTGTTTCGTCTTTTGCTTCGCAAAGAATATGCACGTTCGGCCCAGCGTCGATGGTAAAATACGCGGGGATTTCCCGTTTCTGCACCTCTTTCATAATCGCACGGGTCTCATCATTCCAATAATATAACGGTGGATTCTGCGTTTGCATCACATGGTGCATGTCAAGACACTCCTCTTCAATGACTTCTCCCAACGCGCGAAAGTCTTTACGTTTCAATGCGGCTTCGCAGCGAGCCATTCGTCCGGGTAAAGCGTCCAGCCGTTTTTGGAAAAACGGACTTGACTGCGCCGCGTCGTGCCCGGCGGAAGAAGAAACGGATTTTTTGCCCTCGTCAACGATGACGATGATATCGCTTAGATCCCACCAGTCCGGCTGATAGAGTGAACGTGCATATTCCCATTCCCATTTTACAAATCCATCGGGAATACTGCGGCACGCCGATCCCGACCCCAAACGCGCGAGTGACGATAATTCTTTTTCGGAAAGTACAAGACCTAAGGCGGCAGCCGCGGCAACGGTAAGTGCGGCAAATCCGGACGCAGACGACGCGATGCCGGCGGCGGCCGGAAAAGAATTTTCCGTCGTAACAGTAAGGCAGACATTGGTTTGCGCCAATGCACGAATTCTATCAAGATGTGCAATAATTCTTTTTTTGTCAAATCCTTCCGACACCGTGTCTTCTGATGAAACCTCAACCGTCGTTGTACTCGTGCACGCGGAAAGATTCATGGAAATTGACGGATTATACGGGATACGAAGTTCCGCATCTTTCCGTCCCCAATATTTGATAAATGCAATATTTGCCGGAGCTACTGCGGTTGCTTTCATGTTTCCACCCGTGCGCCTTCCGCATTCGCTGTGAGGTGAACAACCTCTCCGCCGGCCGTGGTAATTGCCTCTTCTACCGCTTTGCGCTTTTCCGGAGGTACTACGGCAATCATGCAGTCCCCGCCGCCTGCGCCGGAAAGTTTGGCGCCGTACGCCCCTGCGTTTTTGGCTGCACCGATGAGCGCTTCTAATTTTTCCGAACTGACACCGAGGTCACGCAGATAGTCTTGATTAAAATCCATGAGACGCCCAACCCGTTCCCAGTCCCCGCCTGC
>CAYWVJ010000025.1:0-6438 GCA_964461825.1 uncultured Gammaproteobacteria bacterium | reverse complement strand
CTGCTATCTCTTGTTTTGCTTCTTCCGTAATTTTCGAAATCCCCTGAAAAATCCTTTCAACTTTTTCCGGAAACATCCCGCGTTTTTTTGCGACTGCGTTCACGATATCCACCGTGTTGCTTTTGACGCCTGTATACCCGACGACGAGCGGCATGTCGGGAATAGTAAGCGGCTCAATAATTTTGTCCTTAATGTAATAGAGCGTCCCGCCGTAGGAAGCTGCCGCCACATCAAACCCCGAGCCGGTTTTCTGAATATCCAGAATAATTTTATACGCTTCGTCAAAAATAGTTCCGGCATCTGCATCCGGGCGCAGATACTTAAGCGCCGCCACCGTCACTGCAGAAGAAGAACCAAACCCGTACGTGCCGGAAAATCTGCTTGTTGCAGAAAGCCTGATCCCGGGGTTTCCCCACGCCGCAATTGCGGCATCAAAAAACCGCGTATCACCCGTCGGCTCACCTTGGGTAACATACAACCGCTCCGATACCGCCGTCACGATGCACGGATATCCGTACACCGCAGCGTGCTCGCCAAAAAGCATGAGTTTACCCGGAGCGCTGGTCGTCATACGCGGCTCTCCAGTCGCACACCCTCTTCGCCAAGGGCGATAGGCATTGCGCCTTCCGGAGGCTTGTGAGAGTAACAGAGAAGATAGCCGACTCCGGCTTTCCTCCCGCCGCCGCCCAGAATTTTTGCGGCGCCGCCAGACGATTCAATCTTCCGAATTATTTTCTTTGCCTTCTCACTCACCACTCCCATTGCCTCAAGCGTTCGCCCCCCTTTGCGGATTGCATCGATAAGCAGGTTCTTGTCGTCGGTTTTGAGTGCAACCGCAACCCGTTTTGTCTGCTCCTCATTTTGATCAAATAATGACTGTTTTCTATGTGCCGCAACGTACGCAACCATGTCTTTTGTTGACTCCGCCGGCTTTCCGGTATCGACTAAATAAAATTTCGAGAGTTTTGTTTTGAGCGGCAATTGCCAAATACTTTTGAGGAACTCGAGTTCCTTACGGTACCAGATAAACCCGCCCATGGTTACCGTTGTATTGTCCGCACCCGAAGGATTACCGTGGGCAATCTTTTCCGCTTCGTATGCCAATTGGTTAAAAAGCTGCGGATTCCAGATTTTTTTGTAAAAATATGACAACGCTGCCACAGTGCCTACGGCGACGGCCGCTGACGACCCGAGGTGGTAGCCAACGGGAATATCCGATTTTATCGTTATTTGAATATTACCCGCGACACCGAAATGGCTTTGCACGATGCGAAGAATGTCCGCAACGTAATGCGTTGCGTTACCGTTTCCCGCAGTCACGGAAACGGTAAGCCGTTTATTTACTGCGGCCAAAAGTGCCGGTTTGCCGTACACGACGGCGTGCTCGCCCATAAGATGCACTTTTCCGGGGACGGAAACCATAATCATAACGGCTTGACCTTAATCCCGTACGGAATAATGCCTTCGGTCGAAGGTTCGGTAATGCGGCGGAGTACCACTTTTACGTTCATGCCGATTTTTACAGTCCCGTAGTCAACTACCTGCGCGGTAATTTTCCGGTTACCATCCAGCGCTACCACGGCAACGGGGTACGGTGCAAAACTGGAAAAACCGGCGGGCGGCACTCGGACCATGGTCCATGAGACAATCTTTCCTTCCTTACCTAAAAGGCTTGCTATGTGCTTTTGATTTCTCCAGATTTTAACAGGACTATTCATACATAGTTTGAAATTTCAAATTTTCTTCAATATGTGCACCACGGCGGTTGCTCCCGAGCCACCAACGTTATGCGCCAATCCGATCTTTGCTCCCTTTATTTGTCTGTCTCCTGCGCGGCCTTTTAACTGGTCAACGAGTTCTACTACCTGTTTGATGCCCGTTGCCCCGACCGGGTGCCCGCAGCCTTTCAACCCGCCCGAGGGGTTTATCACAAGACGGTGCGACGTCCCAAATGTCGTCTCGCCGCGCGAAACCGCCTGCGGCGCCGTTCCTTTTTTGTAAAATCCGAGGTCTTCCATTGCCAAAAGTTCCGCAATCGTAAAACAATCATGCACTTCCGCGACATCCACGTCCTGCGGTGAAATTCCGGCAATGACGCACGCGCACTTCCCTGCTTCTTTCGTTGCCGCAAGCTCGGTGAGACGCTTCCTTTGTGCAAGCCCGAGCGTATCGGTTGCAACGCACGACGCCGCCACGCGTACGTCTGCCGCGCGGCGCTTGGAACTTATAATCACCGCTGCCGCGCCGTCAGAAATCGGTGAACAGTCAAGAAGTTTTAAGGGATCGGCGATCTTCGCGCTTTTCATAACCTGATCCACGGTAATAATTTTTCGAAACTGTGCGTTGGGATTACGGCTCGCGTGGAAATGATTTTTGACCGCAACGGCAGCTACGTCTTCTTCTGTAACATGAAATTCTTCCATGTATGAGCGCGCCAGCACGGCGTACAGCCCGGGAAACGTTGCGCCCGCCAGTCGTTCCTCTTCCGATCCGGCTCCCATCAGTGCTCTGGCTACGTCCTCGGGCTTGTGGTCCGTCATTTTCTCAACGCCGAGCGCCACGACCGTATCGTACTGTCCGGAAAGAACGCTGTTAACGGCGTTGTGCAGCGCCAATCCTCCCGACGCGCACGCACCCTCGACTTTAAACGCAGGAACGCGCAGTCCCAGCTCTTCGGCAAAAAACGCGCCCAGATGTTCCTGCCCGCCGAGCATACCCGAAAGCATGTTGCCCACAAACAATGCCTGGACGTGTTTTCCGTCGGTGTCGGCATCTTTGAGCGCACCCGCGACCGCCTCCCGCGCCAAACTTCGCGGCGACACCGCCCACAGTTCGCCGAATTTCGTTGTCGCTGCGCCCGCAATATATACGTTCATACGTTTTAAATCTTGTGCGTCTGTTTCAGATAACTGACGTAATCTATGTAGTGTTTATCGGCGATTTGCTCGGTAACGCGTTCGTGTTCCGGTACGGCAACAGCTGTTCTTTGCCATATAAACGCATCGGATCCGGCGCCTGAGCCGTACGATACCATGAAAATTTTCTGGCCCGGTTTGGCCAGGTCTAAAGTTGCGGCAAGTCCGAGCATCGCTGACGCAGAATAGGGGTTGCCGATGCTGTCGACAATAAGCGACGGCGCAAGCTGCTCCGGCGTAAACCCGAGACGCCTTGCAACATCGCGGGGAAATTTTCCGTTGGGCATGTGAAATACGCAATAGTCAAAATCCGCAGGGCTCAGGTGCGTCATCTCCAGTAACCGCGTTGCCGCGCCCGTCACGTGCGCAAAATATGCGGGCTCGCCGGTAAACCGGCCTGCGTGCGACGGGTAGCGGATGCCGTCCCGGCGCCAAAAATCCGGCGTATCGGATGAGTAGGACGTCGCGCCCAACAGATTCGCGAGTATTTTTTCCTTTCCCATAACCATCGCAACTCCTGCGGCAGCCGACGTGTACTCGAGTGCGTCATGCGGTTTGCTTTGGGCGGTGTCAGCCCCGATTGCCATCCCGTACCGTGCATGGCCGGCAGCGACAAGTCCGGCAATTGCCTGCATGCCCGCGGTTGCCGCCTTACACGCAAACTGCAGATCCGCAGCCAGATAATCGCGGCCGACGCCCAGAAGCTCGCCGACGATTGTCGACGTTGGGTTGACGGCATACGGATGGCTTTCCGAGCCGACGAACAGCACGTCGACGGCGTCGGGGTGCAGTCCGTGAAGCGCCCGTGCCGCCGCCTCAAACGCAATCGTAACCGCATCCTCGTCCGTCGCCGGTACGGATTTTTCCACGATACCGAGCGACCCCACGACGTCGGACGGTTCTTTTTTCCATGCCGCGGCAATATCCGCGAGTTTGACGCGA
Organism: uncultured Gammaproteobacteria bacterium; assembly: GCA_964461825.1. Classification (GTDB taxonomy): domain Bacteria; phylum Patescibacteriota; class Microgenomatia; order UBA10105; family UBA927; genus XYB1-FULL-47-11. Next base: position 2,581 of record CAYWVJ010000025.1, on the reverse strand, counting down.
TACTGGGGTATATATGTTCCGTATGAAACAATTCCAACCATTTATTTGCCTCCTCGACCTAATGTTTTGTGTGCGCGGGCAAGTGTTCCTTCTTCAAGCGAAGATAATAAAGAAATCTCTCCTGCTAATGTTGTTGCGGCCACAACACGGGCCAACTCTTCACTTCTTGTCACACCAATGATTGACAGCGCTTCTTTTTGTGTCGCGAGCCCCGTTCCGCCGCCGACGGTTCCGACCATGAGATCCGGAAGATACACAGAAACATACAAATCGTTTCCCTGAACCTCTGCCGTGGTAATCCCCAAACTTCCTTCTACCACGTGCGCAGGATCCTGACCCGTCGCGATAAACATTGCGGCAATAATATTAGCGTACTGTGCATTAAACCCCATGGACCCGCTCATCGCTGACCCCAACATACATTTAGCAAACCAGGTTTCATATGCGGTCTGTGCGGTTGTTTTCAGAATAGTTCTCAAAACTTTTTCAGAAAGAGTAACTTCGGCCCATGCTTTAAAACCCCGATTATTAATAAAGTTTTGCCAGGAAGGTTTTTTATCTACGCAATAATTACCGGATAACGCAAGGCACTTTGCTCCTGTTTGTCTCTCGATATAGCGAACAATCGGATCAGTAGCGATTGTTACCATATTAAGTCCCATAGCGTCCTGCGTGTCGTACACAAAGCGAACATATCGATACAGACCTACCCCACGGGAAGTAATTTTTTTGAGCTTCAAATGGTGGGATGTTTTTTCGGCGATACGTTTCATCTGTTCAAAATGTGTTTCCAGAAACTCGTACAGCTTTTTGTTTTCCTGTAAATTTTTTACCTTAAACACCGGACCACGGGTTGCACCGACGCGGTGACTATCAACGCTGGCCCCGCCGGACTGGGTGATTGCCTTACATCCGCGGTTGACGGAAGCAACAAGCGCTCCTTCGGTGGTTGCAAGAGGCACATAATAATCCTTTTCCCCAACGCGAAGTGGTCCTGCTATACCCATTGGCACTTGTGCTACACCAATCATATTCTCGCAGTTTCGCGCTGAAGCTGTCTTTTCATCCAGCGTGAATGAACCAATATGCTGCAGGTTGGTCTTTAGTTCTTTTTCAACCGCACGACGGCGGTCACCAACCGATGTGTAGTTTCTGAGTTTCATATGAATGGCACGCGAAATATTCCCAACCGATATAATCCATAGCTCCAGAACGCCAAAACCGGTACGGCGATGCCCGCGACAATCAGAATCTTGCCAAGATCCAGTTTAAGACCAAACCGGAGCGCCAAATACCCGATCGTCGCTTTCCAAAACAACAGCGTCACCGAAAATACCAAAAACAGGATGCTGAAGGCGACGCCCTGCAGGCTCGTTGTCCGCGGCGGCGGGATGATAACGTACAAGAGGCTTGTCGTAATAAACCACACGAACGTAGGGATAAGCGAATATCCCCACGCAGCGGCCAAACCCGCAAGTCTGCCGGCGGCGCCCACAACCCTGCCCGATATCCAAAATACGACAACGGCAACGCCGTAGGTTAGCGCACTTGCACCGGCGAGCTTGATAAATTCCCTTGTCAACAAAAACGGCCGGAACGCCGCAATATGAACGAGCGATGCAAGCGAAAAGTAGAAAGCCAACAACACCGCAACGACGGTAAGTTCCCACACGTTTGCGCGGGATGCAATACTGCGCACGGTCTCATACGGACGGACAACAAGCCCCACAAGAGATCGGAGAACAATCCCCATATACTGAGTTAGTCGTAACCGAAGCTAAAATCCTTTTTGGAGGAGTGAGACGATGAGGGTAACCGCCGACCCGGCAATAAGATACACGCCGCCCACAACAATCAGGGAACTCACGACCAACAGCGGCCACGGCCACACCTTGAGCCGCCGCGTAATCGCTTTATAGTAGGGCGTCAGCGGCCCGACGGTCTGCGGCGGAAGATCCGTAACTTCTTCCCATCGTTTGACAAATTTTTGGTATGTTGTCGTCATAATGATATGAACAGTTCGACGAATGCCCTTCGCGCCCGAAACAGCTGCGATTCGACGCTTTTGAACGTAAGCGAAAGTTTCCGGGCGATTTCCGCGACCGATAATCCTTCGCCGTACTTCATCATAAGTATCTGTCGGTGGCGCGGCAAAACTCCTGCAAACACGGTCCGGATTTTTTCCCGGATGAGCGTGGCGTCCAGTTCTTCTTCCGGCGAAAGGAGTGTTGAGACAACGGATTCAAGCTGCGGTACCTGCGAAAACACCACGTGCTTAAGTTTTTTTCTCCGGTAAAAATCGATAACCTTGTGCTGGCAGATGGAAAACAGGAACGTCCGGAGGCTGCTTTTTCCTTCAAAATCGCGGATGCCCTCCAGAAACGCAAAGAGCGTATCCTGCAAAATTTCCTCTGCGTCTTTGGGGTTGGCAACTTTTGCGCCGATGTACCGTGACAGCTTCGGTGACCAGGTGCGGTAAAATTCTGACAACGCCCGCTTATCCCGCGCAAGAATGTGTGTAACGAGCTTGCTCTCCTCCATACCCACTAGACTATAGCACAAATTCGTTTTACACTGAAAC
>CAYWVJ010000024.1:9976-11193 GCA_964461825.1 uncultured Gammaproteobacteria bacterium | reverse complement strand
TGCCGAAGCGGCTGCCAAAGAGATCAGTCTTTTGTTTACACCGGAAGAACTGTTTTTGGGGTTACCCGCTTAAACCCGGGTCCTGTTCCGTTTCCGTCATTACCCAACCGCGTTCAGGGTTAATGCCAAGGTAATATTTCCGGCCTTTGGGTCCTGTCGCCACGTGTTGCGTATCAACGATCAGGACGTAGCCGGACGCATGCGGAAACGATTCGCCGGCGCCAAGGATCGGCGGCGCGTCACCGAATTTTTTGATAAGTGCCTCGCGGGCTTCCCGTTCGCGACTAATCTCACCCATGTCACGTGTTATAGCACACTCATGATGATTTTTCCAGCTTGACAAAATGGCTTTTGGCTCGTACAATCGGCGCATTATGCCAAATCCAAGAGAAGTGGCGGATAAACTCCTTGCTGCGCGAACCTCGTCAGAAAAAAAGCAATGGGAGGAGGCAGATGCGAAATTAATCGAGCTGCAAACAAAAACAACAGATCTCCTTGGGGCGATAACTGCGGCCTACCCGAATGGTTTTGATCCGGTCTATCTTGACGTTGGCAATGCCGTGCCCCAAAGTTTTAGGGATGAGTTGTTAGACGGATTTTCAGCATCGGATCACAGTTTTCATATCGGCGTCGAACGGCCGGGTTCCGAAAGTATGGCTGTTTTTTTCCATCGGATAAAGGGTTCCCAACCAGATCGTACCGTATCGTTGGAAATGGTCGACACAGTATATTTCACTATATCAAGACAAAGCAAGACGCGGAGCACCGGATTGGCAGATCAGAATCTTGAGCACAAAATTGAGACGAGCAAGCAGTACGAAGCAGCACTCGATTTTATTGAGAAGCTTTTTGAGAAAGAAGCAGAGCGGGAAATGAATTCGCTGCGGTAGTTTTACAACGCGTTTACGATGATTTTTCCAGCTTCCGCGGGTATTTAAGTATTTCAAGGCTAAGCCTTGAAATTGGAGAGCTTTTTACAATTCCATCATGACGCCCCGGTTGATGTACTCCTTGATAAGCGACTGGTAAGGGATATCCAGCGCATTTGCTTTTTGTTTGACACGGTTTAACAGCCACACCGGCATGCGGATGGATACCGGCCGCGTGGTGGGTTTGAGATTGGGAAAACTCACATGCTCCATGTCGGACGGCTTATAATATTCAGAAAGGTCGAGTTTTGACCAAAACTCCCGTTCTTCGTCTTCGTTTTTGAATTT
>CAYWVJ010000024.1:5893-9876 GCA_964461825.1 uncultured Gammaproteobacteria bacterium | reverse complement strand
CAGAAAGGTCGAGTTTTGACCAAAACTCCCGTTCTTCGTCTTCGTTTTTGAATTTTGGTAATTTAAGCGGCTTTTTCATAGAATGTAACCTCCTTTTTATTGATATGACGGGCCGATATTATGCGAATTGCGTTTTTCCGATATGTGAATGCAATATATAATAGTTTTCCTTTTTGTGTTTTTCCGAGTAAAATATATCGTTTTTCCGTTTTTGAATGAAATAGATCTTTGTAAATAGCGTTTTATTATCGGACAGCGCTGCTAGAGGACTGACAAAAAGATTTTTCCTGCCTCGAAAAGTCCGTAGACTGCCAGCCCGACAAACGCCAGTGCGCCGGCAAGGGACACGTATTCATTTTTTACGGCGGCAATCGTGCGCGACGGGGACAAAAACAGCGCGATATTGAGGATCGTGTGCGCGGCAAATACGCCGGCAGCAAACCCGTACACGTTAACAACACTAAACAGCGGCACGTAGCCGGCAAAATCATCCAGACCCAGGATGAAGGGTACGGACATGGAAAATGTCAGCAAGCCGGTCCATGTTAGGCCGGTTTTGCCGTTGAGGTTTGTGCCCACGTCCGGCAGCCACCGGACGATCGGATCAAGAACGGCGTGAATAATTGTTGCCGCTTTCCAGTGCGCAAATTGTTCGGTGCTTGCGTGCGCCAGTTCCAAAAGCACGAGCGACGCCGTCAAAATCATCAGCGCCAGAAGTATATCAATACGTTTCAAAAGCACCCAAAGTGTAATGATTGCGATCGTTCCCGCGGCATTGCCCACCGCGGTGCCGATTTCTATGGCAATCCTGCCGCGCCATCCCGGATACGCAGCCATGAGTCTGCCCATGAGTATGGCAAAATCAATCGAGGTTTTAAGATATATCGTCATGCCCACAAGAACGTCCAGCCAGCGGATCTGCATGACGATGGGCTGGGAAACGGGAAGCGCGTTGAGAAGCGTGAGCAGTGCGCGCAAAACCGCAATAAGACCGGCCAGGACGACGAGCGTAAGGGCAAGCGGCACGAGTTGGTAGCGCATGGAAGTTATTGTACCACAGCCTTGACTCTGCCGATAAAATGTTATAGGATATATGCCGTATGACAGAAATTGAATCGACAATCAAACCCGGTCAATCCGGCGAACAACCAACGTCACTTTTTAACAAAATCATGAACGATTTTACAAGTGGCGTTCAAATCATTGGAGATGTGCAGGATAAACAAATCGCTCGTTTTAAAGAAATTAACGAAGACTATAAAGAAGGGGAAAAACATTACCATCTACCGTGAGATCTAAAGATATTTTGCTCCTCGTCGGCGGTTTGGCAATTGGTGCGACGGCATGCGCGACGAAACCCAAACCCGAGCCTTTTACTAACGCGCCGCAGAACGAAGGCGCGGGCTGTGGCACTGCACTTCTGGATCTTTCGGGAGTCAAAAACGCGCAATTTGATATTCCGATAAATTCAGTCGGGGCAGGTGACATAGAAGCGGCGTTCACTGCCGGGGGCAGCTATGTCGGGGCACAAAAAAATTTGAGATTACCCGAGCTTTATCCGGTTTCATCCGGCCCTCGCTTATACAGCGATTTGCCGTGGAATTGGTCAGACCGTACGGCCGTTGCAAAGGAAATGCTTCAGGGGCAGGCGCTTGTGTACGATATCCGATTTGGCATGCGCGAGCCGATCCTTCTTAAAATCCTTGCAGCAGCGCCCGTCATGGTTGACGGGCAGCCGCAGGACAGGCCGCTTGTTCCCCAAGTCGTTGCGATGGAACTTAATGGGAAAGAAGATTGGCTGGGGAATTTGACTGAATCTCCGCTGTGTCCGGGCGAAACGTCACAGCATGTTGTTGACATCATCAAAGCCGTTGGTTTTCGCTTGGAACATGCAAGTTTTTGGAAATCTGAAGATCCGATTCTTGCCGCAGCGATTGTTCCGTCACGGTACGCAGCTGATGTTAAAAGCGCGCTTGCCAGCGGCCAACATCTGGCGAATGTTGTGAATGACGTACGCCTGCTTTCTGCAAATGAAGGTATTCCGGTAGCAAATGATTATGTGACGGTTGTGGATAGCGAAGGAAATCCAACGCTTATCAGATTGCCGTTGGGTGCTGAAGTGGAAATTTTGGAAATCCGTCAACTTCCCAGCGGCAAAGTAGTCGCGCTTGTTAATGCCCGTGCACGAAGTTATCTCGTAGGGTATCTTAACGGTGACGAGTCGCTTGTCAATGACGCAAAATTCAATATGCCGCAGGGTCCGGTGTGGGTAGACGTCATGGACGTGCAGGTAGAGCCTCCCGAGCAGGCCGGTACGGCGCAGGCAGGAGAAAACACGCTTGCGCGGGCTTTGGCGACCTCACAACCCACCGCTACGCCTGAAATGACCCAAACGCCGCTGCCGACCCCAACGCCAGAGCCCACGCGCACTGCCCAGCCTTCGCCGACGCCGATCGACAGTTTTACGAACGTGCAGCCGCAGATGCCGGGGAAAACGTCTGAGGACGTTCAGCAGGAAAAAGAAGTTTTGACCAGGATAGTATTTATTATTGGTATTTTAGGTCTTCTTGGTTTTTCCGGAGTGCTGTGGGCGATGTTCAAGGATCATCAGGCGTTTTGGGAACGCATCAATCAGGATATTCGGCAACACGAAAGAGAGGTTGCGGATCGTGAACCTGCACCGGTGCAGCGGGCTAAAGTAGGGCCGGCACCAAAACCGATGCCAAAACCCGCACCGCCTCCGGTTGCAAGCCCCAAACCGCGGATTCTTTCGCCGGAGGAACGCAAAACTGCGCTAAATGGCCTGTATACCCGTTTGCTTGCCCTCCAAAGACAAATTCAAAAAATAGATCAGTTTACGAAGCATAATCCCGCAACGCAATTTCAGGCATTAGAGAGAGAAAGAGTCGTTGCAGAAATTCAGGCTTTACAAAGACAGATGAAAGAGTTGGAAGGCAGGGGTTAAGAACCGTGCCGCGCATTCCACTGCTGCGCCAGATCCGGGAGACTGCGCGCCTGCGTAGTTTTGAAGAATAAAAGTTCATCGGGTGTGAGATTAAACGATTCGCCCGCATAGCCGTGTGTTACTGCCTGTTCCGGGTTACGGAGCAGGAGTTTTCTAAAGTCTTTATTAACGACCGCTGCACCAAAAACAGCAGCCATGCCCTGAGATGGTTTGGTTTCGGCGCTGGTCATACAATCATTTTAAGGCTGCGCAGAATCGGCAATATGACCTCCAGCGGAAGTCCGACGACGTTGGTGTACGAGCCGTCGATTTTGGTGACGAGATCCCACGGCGCTTCATTCAACGCATAGGCCGCGGCAAACCGGGTGAAATCAAACCGCGTAAGGTAACTTTCTATTTCCGCCGGCGTCATTTTTCGCAGCGTTACGCGCGTTTTTACCACTTTTTCCCATTGTTTTTTCACTTTCATCCCGTCGAAAAGGGCGATCGATACGGCGGTGCAAAAGACGTGCGTCCTGCCCATGAGACTTTTTAGGATCGCGCGCGACGCCTCGCGGTCGGCCGATTTGCCGAACGAGTGTTTGCCGATAATTCCTTCGGAATCGGCTGCGATGATGAGCGATTCGCGGTTTTCGGCGATCGCGTACACGCGTGCGTGGCTGACGATTTCTTTAATTTTGGCCGCTGCGCGCAGGCGGATGGTTTTGTACGGATCGCGGTCGGTGAGTCTGTCCTCGTCAACGTGCGACACGGCCACGCGGAACCGCAGGCCTAATTTTTCCAGCAGCGTCCGGCGGCCGATGGACTGGGAAGCAAGAATGAGGTCGGGCAGGGGCGGTATTTCAGGATTTTGCCCTTTGCGCGTAAACTGGAGTTTCATTGAGGTATTATAGCGTAAAAACCGATATGCTACAATATGAACACTCGGGATGTAGTTCAGTTGGTAGAACGCTACGTTCGGGACGTAGAGGTCGTCGGTTCAAGTCCGACCATCCCGACCATGATCCTGCCGAAATAC
>CAYWVJ010000024.1:2240-5793 GCA_964461825.1 uncultured Gammaproteobacteria bacterium | reverse complement strand
ACTTATCCGCGTACCGGACGGCGCGTGACCACCTCAAACACCAGACCATACGGTTCGAATGGCGTAACGATGTTTTTAACGTGGTGCGCGCGCTCCAGATGCTGTAACAGAATGGTTTGCGCAACCTCCGCGCTGTCGACGCCGGGATTCATAAGTGGATTGCCGTCGATGCGTCTGTCTTTGGTCATCGCACGAAAATTCACGACACAATCTCCCCACGTGCAGATCGGTATAAACCTGCCGCCTTCAACATATACTGCCCATTCCGGCGGCAGCGGCTCGACGGGGAATTTGTTTCTAGCGGGCTCGGGCGAATAGACTGGTAGGCGGCAGTAGGGGAAGCGAGGTTGGAGCGGCCGGCGGAAAAATGCTTGAAAATGTCGTCCGTCTTCCTGGACTCTTCCCATATTTTTATGTATAGGAGAGAATAAAAAATTTTGCAAGAGGGGAATTATCGCAGATTAACGGCGTAAAGGTTCGGGAGGCTGGTTGCGTCGCCGTTAAGGTTTGTCAAAATAAGGATGCGGTTTCCGTTTGTCCACGGCGCGACGAAATTGTCCGTAAACGGTCCGGAATAAATGGTTATCCAGTTCGTGCGGTCGTACTCGACGGCGTCGATTTTGTTTTTTAGCGTGAGGATAAGATGGCGGCTCGTCGGGAACCAGTGGATGTTGTTTTTGTCAGTCAGTTCTTTTTGATCCAGTAAGAAATAGTTTTTATCTTCTTTTATATCGTATACATAGTATTTGCCCGGGTTAATCGTGCGCGTTTCCGGCGTGGGATTTGATCCGATAAGAGGCGGTTTGATTATTTGTGGAATTGTTGCGGATGCAGTGGCAAAATAGAGAAGTTTTGTTTCATCCGGCGAAAACGAAATAATTGCGGCGCTTGCGGTTGCGATGGTGACGATTTCTTTCGGAAACGCGGCGAGTTTTTGCAGATCCGTTTCATGTTTTGCCGCATTCCAGTCGGCAAGAAGCGTTTTGCGCGTGGCAGTAACGTCCGAGTAGGTCTGGGGCTTGCCGATCGTGTACAGGCGGGCCGCGGTGAGCGTATCCGCCAAAAGCTGGGATCCGTCCGGCGACCACGTCAGCGCGCTGGTGCGGAAATCAAATATGCCGTCGGCCTGGGCAAGCTGGATCGGGTCGCGGTTGCGGCCCAGCGGGCCTTCGGAAAGTTCGTAATACCAAAGTCCTGCTTTTTTGCTGGTCGTGGCGTCCAGGTGCCTGTCGGGAATCGTGTAGGCAACTTTCGTTCCGTCTCCGGAAAGCGACGGATTTTCGATGCCGAGCGTCGTAATCGGGGAAAGGCTGGGATTTGCGGGAAAAAGGAATGCCGTGGCCCCGGACACCACTTCGCCCTGCACGCGGATTTTTTTCTCCCACGGGATGTAGCCTTCTTTTGCGATCCGAACGGTATAAAATCCCGGATCGACGCCAAAGGAATTATTCGTTGCGGTTTTCAGTTTGTCGTCGACAAAAACCTGCGCGCCGGCCGGGTCGCTTGTTGCGGCGATCAGCCCTGTCGGTTTGAGTGATGATCGGGTAAGATCCACTCGATAACCGCGGCCGTAGGCAATAACTGCCGCAGCCACGCCAAGAATGGAAAATAAAATAACAAAAGATATCAAAAATGATCGGATTTTTGACATACCGGCAAAATAATTATATACCCAACTATGCTAGAATGCGAATATGTTCGGTAAATTTCGAAAACGCATCGGAATAGACCTGGGTACGGCAAATTCGTTAGTCTGGCTTGCCGGGGAAGGGGTCGTGGTCAACGAGCCCACGGTCGTTGCCGTTTCTGTCGACGACAACCGCGTGGTGGCCGTCGGCAACGAGGCAAAGGAAATGCTCGGCCGCACGCCGGGCAACATCATGGCCACGCGGCCGATGCGCGACGGCGTGATTGCGGATTACCGGATTACCGAAGCGATGCTGTCGTTTTTCATCGACAAAGTCGTCGGGAGAAACCGTATTTTCAAGCCCGAAGTGATGATCTGTGTGCCCAGCGGCGTCACGCAGGTAGAGCGCCGCGCGGTTCTGGACGCGACGCTGTCTGCAGGTGCGCACGTGGCGTATCTTATCGAAGAGCCGCTTGCCGCCGCCATCGGCGCGAAAATTCCGATTGCGCAGGCATCGGGGCACATGATCGTGGACGTCGGCGGCGGGTCAACGGAGGCTGCGGTTATTTCATTGGGGGGCGTTGTCGCCCACAAAAGCGCGAGAGTTGCCGGTAATAAAATTGATGAAGCCGTAGCCAACTACATCCGCAAAAAATACAATCTTATCATCGGAGAACGGATGGCTGAGACGATAAAAATGACCGTCGGGGACGCAACGGCAATCCCCGCCGTCATTCCCGCGAAATCCGCGGTCAAACCCGGGGATGATAATAAGGGGAAAATAGAGGTCCGCGGCCGCGATGCGTTATCAGGTTTGCCGCGCATGATTACGCTCACCGGCCGTGAGGTTGCGGAAGCAATCGTTCCGGTGCTCCACCAGATTGTGGTGGCGATCAAAAGCGTGCTGGAGGAAACGCCGCCGGAGCTTGCTGCCGACATTATCGACAAGGGAATCGTGATGGCGGGCGGTACAAGCCTGCTTAAGAATTTTGATAAGCTTATGACGCAAATGACCGGCGTGGTTTGTCACGTTGCGGAAGACCCTTTGTTGTGTGTTGTCCGCGGCACCGGCGTTGCACTTGAAAACATAGACCTATATAAAAGATCAGTCTCAAAAAAATAGAAATTTTCGGGAAAACTTGATATAGTTTGATGTTAGCTCATAGAAAATAGATCGTAGATCGTAGTAAAAAGATAAAATCGAAAAATAGATACGGAAAAAAGTGTTCATTTACGGTATCATCGACGATCTATGATCTACGATCTAATCTCTATTTTATTATTATGAGCTTAAATGCGGTAAAAATACTGAAAATATCCATTACAAAATCTTCCAAAAAGGAAATCCTAGAGGAAATTGAAAAGTATCTTGATTCGACGGGGAAAAAACCGCTAAAAATCGTCACACCGAACCCTGAACAGCTGGTGTTGGCACGAAAAAATCCCGGCTTTGCAGAATTACTTAATCAGGCCGATATTTCGCTCCCCGATGGGATCGGCATCGCGGTTTTTTTGGGAATTATGCGCATTCCCGGCGTTGAATTTATGGAAGACCTCGTGGCGATTGCTCAAAAGCGGCGCGTTCCGATAGGACTTATAGGTGGCCGGGGCAAAATGGCAGTTAGCACATTTGAGTGCTTACGTAATAAATACCGCGGCCTTACCGGATGGGCGACGGCGGAAATTTCACCGGCGGCTGCAGCCATACGCATCCGGAAAACCGGTGCGAAAATGATATTTGTCGCACTGGGAGCGCCCAAACAGGAATTATATATCAGTGAGCTTTCTTCCCGTCTACGATCCGTCCACTACGATCCACCAACAGTACTGATGGCGGTCGGCGGGTCGTTTGACATGATTGCGGGTAAACTTCCGCGTGCACCCAAAATCATGCGGATGATGGGTCTTGAGTGGCTCTGGCGGCTT
>CAYWVJ010000024.1:0-2140 GCA_964461825.1 uncultured Gammaproteobacteria bacterium | reverse complement strand
TGTTATAATTATTTTATGGCAAACGGGCGGCCGCGCGTGCTTTTTCTGTACGATTTCCCTCTGCACGGCGGGGGATCGGGCGCATACGTAAAATATCTCATGCTGCGGCTCGTGGAGGCCTACCACTATGATTTGGGCATCGTGCGGCCGGATATCGAAACCATCCACCCGTCCATCGCGCATTTTCCGGTGCACGCGCAGCTTATTCCCGTTTACATGGGCCGTCCTGGCCTTGAGGGCGCGAAAAAATATTCGGATCTTACCAACCACGAGATCGGCGACCTCTACGCTGCGTACATAAGTTCGCTTTCCCACGCCGTCGAGGCATTTAAACCGGACATCATTCACTGCCATCACATTATGGTGAACAGCTGGAGCGCTCGCTATGCGCGGTCAATTTACGGGAAAAAAATCATTCTGACGAGCCACGGCTCGTGTCTTGCAGCGATCGCGAAAGACCGCAGGTACGTGCGACTGACGCGCGACGCGCTGCGGGCGGCGCAGGCGATTACGGTGGTTTCCGGCGATACGCGCGCGAAACTCCTGAAAATGTTCGGCCCGGATTTGTCTGCCAAAACGCGTACGATCCCGGGCGGCGTGCGGTTGTCGCTTTTCCCGAACAAACGGCCAGAAGTAGCGGAACTGCGGAAAAAACTCGGGCTGGACGGTCAAAAAGTAGCGCTCTTCACCGGCAGACTGATAACGGAAAAGGGCGTCGAGTATTTTGTCAAAGCGGCAAAAAACATTCAGGGCTCAGTCATTATCGCCGGCGACGGGCCGCAGCGCAAACATCTGGAAGAAATGATCGCACGTCTTAAACTGACGAATGTCATCATGCTGCCGTTCGTCAGAAAATACGAGGAATTTCTGGATCTGTACTATCTGGCGGACGTGTTTGTTTCGCCGGCGGTGTGGGACGAACCGCTGGGCCTTACGATTATCGAAGCCATGGCCAGTAAAACGCCGCCGATTGTCACGCGCCGGGGCGGCGTAACCATGGCAGTCAAAGACGGCGTGACCGGTTTATTTGTCCGAAGCCGCAATTCAACGGAAATTGCCGCCGCGGTCAACAGGCTTTTTGCAAACGACGCGCTGCGGCAAAAAATGGGCGAGCGCGCGCGAAAAATCGTCGAGGAGCGCTTTACGTGGACCAAAATCGCGGAACGTTTTGATAAACTGTACCGTGATGTATACTCATATCGATGAGGCTTAAGATAGGAATTCTCACCCCGTCCGTTTACATGTATGCAAAGCGCTATCACGAGCGCATTTTTGCGCCCGGGGATCTTGCGCGCGCGCTGGTTGCCGGGCTTGCGGCCGTGGGGCACGACGTAACGTGGTTTAGCGCGCCGGAAGATGCCCGCGGAAGTACACTCGTTTCCGGTGATGAAACGCTTTTGCATAACGATCTGGCAATCCGCGTTTTTCAGGATATTTCGACGGACGTTAAGGATAAAATGTCGCTGTACGGCACTAAAACGTACTACGAACTTGATCTGGTAAGCCGTGCATATCAGGCTGCAAAAGCAGGGAAAATTGACATTATTCATAATTTTCACTCGTTCGGCTACTTTGCGCATTTTTTCCAGGAACTGACCGGCGTGCCCACGGTCTACACGCTCCATGATCCGGTGCCCACGCCCGATATGCTTGAATACTGGCTCTTTGCCCGATTTCCTGATCATAAATATATCGCGCTTTCTGACGCACAGCGTGCTAACCTTGCAAAACATTTTGTCGCGACCGTCCCCAACGGCATTGATCCCGCGAAATTTCCGTATAGCGCCGCGCGCGGCGACGGGTTGGTTTCCGTCGGGCGCATGATTCCGGAAAAAGGGCACGATGTAGCAATTGCCGCCGCCCGCGCTGCCGGAAAAAAGCTGACGTTTGCCACATGGATGAATGAATCGGTGAAAAACTCCGCGTTCTATAAAGAAAAAATTGCACCACAAGTTGATGGGAAAGATATTGTACTTAATAGTTTGATGCTGGGAGAAAGTTTAGCAAAAACGTATCAAAGTGCAGAGGCGCTCATTTTCCCGCTGCAGTGGGAAGAGCCGTTCGGGCTTGTGATGATTGAGGCGATGGCGTGCGGTACGCCGGTTATCGCATTTAAGCGGGGAAGCGTACCGGAGATCGT
>CAYWVJ010000023.1:9973-11625 GCA_964461825.1 uncultured Gammaproteobacteria bacterium | reverse complement strand
ATTAAGAGCGGTAAGCGCATTGTATACGTCCGGCAGGCCCTGTTCGAGCGCATTAAACCGCTCCGAAAGAAAACGCTGCTGATCGGCCTGCGTTATTTTTCCCAGTTTGAACGATAGCCAGATTTGCTCGATTTCCAGTTCCGCCCGGGATTGGGCAGCCGCAAAATCCGTTATCTGTTGATTGGTATCGAGTAACTCTTTTATTTCCGCAAGCCGTGCTTCATCGATATAACGCCGTTTAACGCGTTCCGCAATGTCCGGCACAGACGCGCGGCGCTGTTCGGCTATTACCCTGCGACGGTGTTTTGCTATACCCCGGGGGCGTAAATGTTCCTTAGCCATAATGTGCGCATATTATAGCACCAGCGCGCAAATCGCCTGTGCTTCCGCTATACTGGATCAAGATGTTTAAAGGCTCTCTCAATTCCACAAAACTGTATCTCGGTCTTACAAAACAGGCGGAAATAAGCCGGAAGAAACTCCACAAGCGCCAGCCGCACGTGGTAAAATTTTTTACCGAGCGCGGCATTACGCCGGGGAATATCCGCCGGCACGCGGCAAAAGTCGCGGCAACGGCAGCTGTCGCAGGCAGCATGCTGTTTGCCCAGCCGCTTACCCGGCAGGTTCTTTCAACGCCGGCCAATCAGATCGCAACCATGACAGCCGATCAGCTCCGTACCACGCTCGTCAATCAGCTTGCAAACATCCTCCCGCCGAAGGTACAACCGCTTACGCCCGAAGAGGAACAGGCGATAAGCCGCGAGATTAATGCAGTCTGGGGAATCGACGCGCGTGGCACGCTCGCGGGAGAGCATCTGAATACGACGTACGGCGTAATCGGGGCAGAACAACACATCCCTCGCTACCCGGGCGACACGATTAATCAGCACGACGCATATCAACAGGCCGGCATAACGCCGGGTCTTGGCGGATGGGGGTATTTTGCGCCCTCAAAAAACCAGATGACGCAGGATTTGTACGCGAAAGAAACGTGGTACGTAGCCGTGCAGACCCTGTATCTTCCGGATTGGCGCGAGCGGCTGCCATACCTTATCCAATGGTACAAATATCGTAAAGTGCTGGTCGTTAACGTCAAAAACGGCAAAACCGTAGTCGCGGACGTGGCCGACGCAGGCCCGGCCGACTGGACGGGAAAACACTTCGGCGGCTCGCCGGAGGTTATGGCGTATCTTGGCCTTAACGTCGGCATGCAAAAGGGCGCAGTTTTGCTCTTTTTTGTCAACGATCCTGGAAACGAAATTCCGCTGGGGCCGGTAGAATATAATATAAAGGCGGGTACATGAGCAAGCTTTTTTACGATCATCTTATTGTCATCGAGGAAGTCGTCGCGGTTCTTGACGAACACAACGTCACTCCCAAAGAAAAGGAGAAAATCCTAAGACTTGTTGACGAGATGCTCGAGCACGAGATTCTGGACGCAATATTCACGTATCTGCCGAGGGAAAAGCACGAAGCGTTCCTGAAAAAATTCCACGCGGCGCCATACGATACGGCCCTGCTTACGTACCTTAAGGATAACGCGGCGGTGAACATAGAACTGGCGATCCTCGACCGCGCAAACAAAACCAAACGCAAATTTCTTGCGGAAGTAAAAAAACACCTCACCCCTTCAGGTGCTTGAAATACTCGAC